>CAIUKX010000673.1 GCA_903899795.1 uncultured Flavobacteriales bacterium | reverse complement strand
CGAGATTACTTGAATTAAAAGAATACAAAACAAATTAAAGAATAAACCTTCTACAACAACGAAAATCCCCGGAGAGTATCCCTTTTCGGGGATTTTCTTTTCAATTAAAACCCAAAATATTAGGTAAAAATAAATTTATCGACAATAAAATAATTCTTATCGATTAAAAACAAGTATTTAAATATTAAATTGCTTGTTTTTACAATTCTAATACTTTAGTTTTGGAATGTTCTACTAAGCAACGATAAAACTATATGATGGCAGTCAAATATACTACAACGATGCAAATTGAGTGCATTCTTACACCTCCGTTAGGAACTCAACTTTTCGAAACAGCTATTTCCACATTTTGGATGGATGAAAATGGGATATTATGTGCTAATACAAAGAATATCGAAAGAACGATTGAACACTATAAAGAAATGATAAAACTTTTCTCATCGTTCATAAAAAATGAGGAAAAATTGTGTTTTCTAACAGATGCAATAAATGTTCTGCACATAAGTAAAGAAGTCGCAGAATATATTTCAGTGGAATTTCCTAAATACATCAAAGCAGAAGCCGTTGTCACACAAGGATTATTTAAAACTTCACTGACTACCACTTTTCTAAGATTGAATAACACGGGGATGCCCGTCCAACTTTTCCCATCCGTTGACGAAGCAAAAACGTGGCTAAAAACATATCTTTAAACTTGACGATCATCTCCTTTTTAGTTCTATGATCTTTAATAGAGTAGTTAAAAGATCATTTTCAATCCTGATATAAATCAATCTTTTATTGTTTTCATTACCTGAACTTTGTTCCATAAAAAACAATAAAGAAATATGTCATTCATAGATTATTATAAAGTTCTCGAAATTGATAAATCAGCAACAGAAGCTGATATCAAGAAGGCATACCGAAAATTAGCCAGGAAATACCACCCGGACGTGAATCCCAATGATGAAAGTGCGAAAACAAAATTTCAGGGAATCAATGAGGCTCATGAAGTATTAAGCGACCCTGAAAAACGTAAAAAATACGATAAATACGGTAAAGACTGGAAACATGCTGATGAATTTGAAAAACAAAAACAATATCAGCAGCAAAATCAAGGTCAATATACCAATCAAGGTTATTCAGGAAATTTTGGTGGTCAGGATTATTCCGATTTCTTTGAATCGATGTTCGGTGGCATGGGTGGTGGTGGTCGTCAACGTTCAGCTTCATCCTTCAAAGGTCAGGATTACTCTGCAGAACTTCGCTTAAATCTCCTCGACATTCTTGTTTCTCAAAAACAAACGTTGACTGTCAATGGCAAAAGTATTCGCCTTACAATTCCTGCTGGTGTGGAAAACGGACAGACAATTAAAATCAAAAGTCACGGTGGCGAAGGTATGAATGGCGGTCCAAAAGGAGATTTGTACATTTCTTTCATTATTGAAAACAACACTGCTTTTAAACGCGAAGGAAACAACCTTTATTTACAACAAGAGGTCGACCTAATCACTGCAGTTTTGGGTGGAGATTTAATGGTCAATACGTTAACTGGAAAAGTCAAAATGACTGTCAAACCGGAAACACAAAACGGAACGAAAGTAAAGCTGAAAGGAAAAGGAATGCCTGTATACAAGAGTGAGGGCGAGTTTGGAGATTTGATTGTAACTTACAACGTAAAGATTCCAACCAATTTGACAGAAAAACAGAAAGAATTATTCAGAGAAATTGCAAAATCATAGAACGATGGAAACAGAAAATTTAATCTCGATCATTCAGTTTTGTGATCATCACAACATTGAACACACTTTCATTCACAACTTGAACGAACACGATTTAATAGAATTGATCATGGTCAATGGTGATTTGTATATTCATTCAGACTCGGTAGTAAAAATCGAAAAAATGATACGGCTCCATTTCGAACTTTCAATCAACTTGGAAGGAATCGATGTGATCGTTCGGTTATTAGATAAAGTTGAAGCTTTGAACGAGGAATTGGAATATACCAAAAATCGTTTGAAATCACTCGTAGATTTGACAACTCACTTTGAGGGATAGTAATACCAATCTCTGAAGTCCTATGAAAATCTAGATCACAATAAACTGTTCCTTCTGTAATGAATAGAAAAATCTAATTGCCAATAGTTATTCACAAATCAGTAAAATCACTACCTTCGCTGTAAAATTACAAAGAATGAATTTTTTCAATCGCAATATGATCATATACAAAACGGCAGAGGAAATAGAAATCATGCGTGAAGCAGCACAAATTGTGAGTCGTACTTTAGGGATTTTAGCTTCCGAAATAAAACCAGGAGTAACCTCTCTTTACTTAGACAAAATTGCCGAAGATTACATCCGATCACAAAATGCAAAACCCGGTTTTCTTGGAATGTACGGATTTCCCAACACGCTTTGTATGTCTATTAACGAACAGGTTGTTCATGGTATCCCAACCGATCGAGCTTTGAAAGAAGGCGATATCATATCTGTAGATTGCGGTGCGCTTTATGAAGGTTTTTATGGTGATCATGCTTACACATTCGAGGTGGGAGAAGTACATCCTGAAATCAAAAAATTATTGCAGGTCACCAAAGAATGCCTTGATTTAGGAATAGCACAAGCTTGTGTCGGAAATCGTATCGAAGACATCGGCTGGGCAATTCAACAACATGCTGAGAAACACGGTTACGGAGTGGTCCGCGATCTTGTAGGGCATGGACTTGGGCGTACGATGCACGAAGATCCACAGGTGCCTAATTACGGGCGTCGCGGACGTGGCAAGAAAATTCTAAATGGATTGACTATTGCAATTGAGCCAATGATTAACATGGGTGCAGAAAAGGTAAAAACATTATCTGATGAATGGACGATCGTTACTGCCGACGGAAAACCAAGTGCTCATTTTGAACACGATATAGCAGTTGTAGACGGGAAACCCGAAATTTTATCGACTTTCAAATACATCGAGGAAGCCTTAGCGAAAAAATAATTAATGACACGCGAAGAAAAATCGGTTTCCCAAGCAGTATTAACCGTCTTCCTGTATGGATTAACAAGTTATATGACACTTGGAGAAAGTATTTTTCCATTTCCGTTAAATGAACTGATTTTCCTGATTGTTGCCATTGTTTTCGTACGTATTCATTTCAAAGAAAATAAATACCTGACATCCATTACCCTCCTAATGGGAGTGTTTGCTGTTCTCTCTAGTCAATTTTACTGGGAAATAGTTCTCGATTCCCGAGCAATGATGACACTTACTAATGGCAATTTACTTCCACTGTTCAAATTCATCAAGCAATTGAGTTTATTGTTTTGGATCATTTTCACATTTTTGAGAGAAGGAAACAGAACTATAAAATTGTTGGGATTTATTCCTGTCGCACTGGTTCTTTCTGCTATAATATGGAGTGAATCTATACTTGAGTTTGTTGCCATATTATTACTCTTTTGTTATGCATTGTTCCGTATAAAAAAGAATCAATTCCATTATTTATGGGTTTTACTGTTCATTTTAGAATGTACAAAACTTTGGCATCTAGTCAGTTTACATTAAAATCACTATTTTTTTTAATATTAATTTCAAAAAAGCATTGAAAAACGGAAGCTTTTGCTAATTTTGTGCTCTCGTTCTTTTACAAACATCCGGAGGGATGGGTGAGTGGCTGAAACCACCAGTTTGCTAAACTGACGTACGGGTAACTGTACCGCGAGTTCGAATCTCGCTCTCTCCGCTTTTTTAACACAACACTTGCGAAGTAAGAATATTTGACTATCTTTGCACTCGCTTTCTAAGAAACGTCTTAGTACAAAAGCGAAAAATTGAAATAAAACTGAAAGAAATTTCGGGGTGTAGCGTAGCTCGGTTATCGCGCCTGGTTTGGGACCAGGAGGTCGCAGGTTCGAATCCTGCCACCCCGACTTTGGGGGAATGAGAAATCATTCCCTTTTTTGTTTTAAAAAATACAAGCACAAGTATTTATAGTCTCGGCACTAACGCCTAGTCTTCGAAAACTTTGCTTTCTCTGGTCTCGTAGCTCAGCTGGATAGAGCAGCTCACTTCTAATGAGCAGGTCTTTGGTTCGAATCCAAACGGGATCACACAAAACAAAGCTAGATAATTGTTAATCAATTTTCTAGCTTTTTTATTTCCCCATATATTCCCCACAACTCTATTCAATCTACTTATTCTTTTTATTTAGATTCGTTGAAAAGATCACGTAATGTACTCCTTTTATCTTTGAAAATCAAAAAGTTGTGATAAAGTAATTTTAAGTGAGTTGGAAATAGAAATCAATTGACTTAAACTGGAAGAAATAACACCTCTTTCGATTCTTGAAATTTGACTAAGTGATAAATCTGATTCATTAGCAAGATCTTCTTGGGAAAAACCTTTTTCCTCACGAAGTTTCTTTACATACTTACCAAATTGAATAAGTTCATTACTATGTCTATCACTTTTCACAGACCAATTTTCCAAAAGAAAAAGCAAATAAGCCTAAGCAAATTTGACTAGTAAGCTAAAAAAGTGTTAGATTTGATCAGTTATTAAATCTCAAATATTTGAACCATGAAAGAGCAAGATTTAGGATTAGTCATTTTTATAGTATTAGTAAGTGTCGCTATCTACTCTATCAAATGGATGATAAGTGTAAAAAAATCTACTGAATCAATTCAAAAATCACTAACCAAATTGATCGAATTAAAAGAATTTGAGTCGAAAAATTTAAAGCAATAATCATGAATGATCGAATAGATTGTTTTGAATGGTATTTACCTTTAGCTTATAAAGATAGTGTTGCCCAATGCAGATTTGAACAAGGTGATGTTATCTACAGGCACAAGCCATTGGGAAAGACTTGGGGCGAACAAAAAGTTGACATCGACTTTTTAATTCAAGTTAAAAGTCCAACTAGGACAATCACATCAACAAAAGGCGACTTGGATGTATTTAGTTCAAACTGGAATACGGAAATTGTGTTTGAAAAATTTTATCCTAACAATTTAAGTTCCAATAAAGTAATTAAAACAACACAAGGCGCGTTCTACTCTTTCTTATGGAAAAACGATGAAAAATTTTTGATAGACGACAATTTTTCACCCCTAATTTCCACAATCAGACCCAAAGACATTAATTATGAATTAATAAATTCAAAAATACCTTTTGGTTCGTCCGGTTTTGCAATTATTGTTGACACAGTGAGTGACTTAATAATTTCAAAAAGAACAACAATTAATAATGTTCTAAATGAGAATTTTCAGGTTCATACGAATTTGTTTTCTTGCAAGGAGGCAATTGTTTTAGATTCTAATTCAATATGCCCAACTATCAGTGTAGAATTATTTATAATTAACTCTCAGGACATAGTCAAAATAATGGAAGAATTAAAAAAGGTCTTGTTCAAAGGTAAAAAAGACAAATTCCGAATTCAAATGCACGGTTTACTTATTACAAAATAAAATGGAGTATACGTTTAATATTAACAGTAGTAGTAGCGATGAAGTATATACAGTTACTTTCAAGTTTGATAAATTAACAAGTATAAATTGTAGTTGCCTAGCTGGTTCAGTAAAAATGCTTTGTAAACATCGACTGAATTTAATTGAAGGTGATATTTCAGCTCTGATTGATAAAACTGATTCATTCTTATTAGCTGAAGTTCTTGAAAGAATTGATAAAGAAAAACTAAATTGTCTATTTGGCGAAATTACCAAAGTTGAGGATGAAATTAAAAGGTTAAATTCTTTGAAATCTAAAATAAAAAAAGAAACTGGTTTAAAAATTTCGAATGGTTTTTAGATTAGAAAATGATTAGATTTCGCTAGTCACAACTTAATTGAAATCAAACTATTGTATAAATAATTGAAATCATGAAAAATACAGACTTTATATTTTTAATTACTTTAATAATCAGTATTATAGGTTGCTCAAATCCAAGCGATCCAAAAAAAGAATTATATTCGAAAGCAAAAACAAATATTGAGGAATTCGTCAGATTCAATATGTTAAAAGAAAAACAAAAAACAACTTTAGATAGTATCTCAATTATAAAGATTGACACTTTAACTGAATTGAAAAGCCTAGAATATAAAGAAAAAGCAATAGGTCAAGAATTTTACAATCAAAAAGAAATATATAAGAATCGTGCTGATATAGTTACATTACACAAAAGTATGGGAATGGACGCTGAAAT
>CAIUKX010000672.1 GCA_903899795.1 uncultured Flavobacteriales bacterium | reverse complement strand
TCCTAGTTTTATTTTTCTTTTTATTTCGATGTTTGACTTCAATTGATTTACAATCGTACATTATTTAACAACTTATTAACGATAGTGTATAGAGATTGTTTGATTCATTTTAATATTTTTATTCGGAATACAAATCTGAAATAATCGTTATGAAAAAAATCATCCTATTCACCTTGCTCTTGTCTTCAACTTCATTTGGACAAAAGTTTCAGTTGGGTGTTTTTTCAATGAATTATTTTCCATCCAAAAAAGAAAGACCTGAATTACAAAACGAATATGGCATAGGAACCAGTTTTGGATTTCGTCCTAAAAAAAAGCTCCCTGTAGTAGTAGAGTTGAACACGAACATATTTAGAAAAAACACGGATTATACTCAGCCGGTAACCGTTACCACTTTACTGCAACCGAATACATTACAGTCGTACGATGTAAAATCTCAATCAACGATTACGACTAATCTGGGCACGGTATTATTGGGAGTTAAATGGTTTTTTACCGATGAATCGAAACGGATTCGCTTTTTTGTAACACCGCAGTTTGGAGGAGCTTATTTGTTATCTCATTATAATTTCCCCTACTTAAATCCAAATCCGGATAACAGTAAACAGGGGGGCAATTCCAATTGGCAGGCTTTACCAACTAATACGGAACACGTTACTTTTTTACATTCCCATTGCAATATAGTAGGCGGGCAAATTGGTAGTGAACTGTTTTTAAGAAAACACATGTACGGTCACACTAGTAGAATTATTGTCAGCCTGAATTACTTGGTAGGCCTACAACGCATGAAGATCGTGGATTATAGTTCTGTTCAGGAAGGTTCTAACGTTAACCCAGATGCAAATCCGAATATTTTGAATTTACCTTCGGATAATTATACGATTCATGATCAGATGGCTTCGCTAACCAATACTCGATTCTTAATTTTAGGAGTTCAAATAGGATACATCTTTACTGTCAATACGCTCGATAAACGAAGAGATGAAATGAAAATAGATTGAGTTCAACTGCAACGGAGCAACAAAATCAGACAATCACTTCGCACTCAAAACTTTTTTCAAATCTCCTGCTTCAAATTTATTTCCTTCCGTTCCTTCGTATTGTTTGATGATATTTCCGTTCCACATATAGATCACACCGGGCGTATTCGCATCATTCCCCAATAACTTCCAAAATTCAACAATGCCAATTACTTGGTACGGGAAATCTGTTTGAGTCACTTTGAAAAATTCTGGGATCAATTCAGTTTCTTCGTCCATAAAGATGATGGCAACTTCCGGGAAGCCTTCTTTTTTGGAGAGTTGTCCGATTTCTTTGGCAGCATCTCGGCAATGGTCACAACCGGGAACAAACATACAAACCAATTTCTTTCCTTCATCCAGGTTGATTTGTTTGCTGCCAAAAGTGGTGTATTTCGAAAATTTAGACTTCACTTTTTTAGGACCGTCTTCAACTTTTTCAACTTGTTTTACAGGAACGGCCGTTGCAGTGCTTGTCGTCGTTTTTTCGGGAAGATTTTCAATTGTTTTTGTTGAATCGACGGGTTGAGTTATTGGTTGATCCGGTTGAATGGTTTCCTGATTCTCCATTGGTGTTTGTTCTGAAACTTCGTCTTCACAAGGAGGTATCGGAATAGCCATAAACATAAACAAAGCACAGGCAAGTTGTATGATAATTAATAGTGAACCTTTACGACCTTCTTCTTCATTTTTCTTCAAGTGATTATATAAATAGATCAGTAATCCAATAGTAATAATATTTTTCATAAAAGCTGAGAAGGGACTCATTTGAACAAGTTGACCAAAACAACCACAGTTTCCATTAAATGGTCCATGTTCGATCATTTCAAACGTTAAATGTGTGCAGAACAGAGCTAATAATATGATTGTAATAGGAATTACAATTTTTGTTAGGTAATTTTTTTGTAAAAATGAAAAACCAATTGCAAGTTCCAAGGCAATAATTAATCTAGCAAAGTACGGTGCATTGCACCAGTCAGCAAATCCAAGTGTAATTAATTGTCGCTCAAAAGGCCATATTTGAAAATTCCAATGTTCAGAAACCATTTTAGAGATTCCTGAGAAGATGAACAAGGCAAAAATGATGATTCTGATGGTCCATGGGATATATTTCTTTATTTCTGACATCTCAATTATTGTTTTTAATTCCTTTTACGACTAAATATCCTCCGATGAGAAGAACCAATGCACAGGACAAAACGAAGAAAATAACTTTTTTCTTTTCCCTGCTGCTTTGATTGGATTCAACATCAGATACCGATGTTTTATTTTCTGTATCCAAATTTAACACTTCTTCATTCGTATTGGCGTTATTTTTTTTATAACTTTTTGTTAAATGAAGATCAACTAGGTTGAGTAACGATTCCGGATCAGTGGTTAGGTTTGTCCAATTGACTTGATAATTAGAAGGATTATTATCGTCAAGTAATTCTTTGGATTCGATTTTATGTAAGCGAATATTGTTTCCTTCTGAAAGTGATGATTGTTCTGCTTCAACACCATTGTGTTTTTTGAGCAACTCTTTTATTTTTTTAAGCTTTTGGTTGAGTTCATTCGAATTGTCACCGAAATATTCTTTGGCAATCTTGTAAACAGCTTCAGCGAATTCGATGGATTTTGTGTTGGCATAACAATCGCCCAAATCGATGAGTAAACTGGCCATGATGAGATCTTTTTTCGGGCTAAATGGAAAACGTTCTCTGATTTGAAGGCTGATTTGATGAGCTACCAAAGAATCTTTTTCTTGCTTTTCAGATAAATTGAGAACAGAATGTTGGACAAGATAATCTGGATCAGTGCTTACTTTTTGTTTGGCTTTCAAGATTTCAACGTGAATCCATTCACTCCCGTCGTGATCATTTGGGTTTAACTCAATTCCCTTCTTGATATATTTCAACGCATTTTTGAGATCACCATTTAATTCGTAGGCTGTTCCTAAATTGGATGCCAGCTGAAAATCGTTCGGGAGATGTTCGTAGAGTACTTTGAAAATTTCGAGTGCTTCTTTGTGTTTTCCAGCTTTCATGATCCCAACCGTATAATCGGAAAGGACTTTATAATCTTTTTCTTTTTTGAGTCGTTCCAGTAAAACCGTTAGTTTCGATTCGATCAATGCGTTGTTGAAATTCGTATTAAATCCAACACGAATATCATTTTCAGGATGTAAATGACCATTGGCATCCACGGAAAAGTAGTAATTCAAACAAGCGCTTGAAGAAAAAGCAAAAACAAAGAAAAACAGAATCGTAAATACCTTTTTCATGAACATAGTTATGTTACATCGGGCAAGTTACTGATTCTCACAGTTTCATTTCAGACCAAAAATAGTTTTTGTAAACAAAGTGATGTTTAATTTCACAATTTACATGAATTGAGTGTAAATATCTAAAGCAATTTTAGAGATTATTCTAAATTATTTCACCATCAATTTCTGAACGATAGAACCTTCATTTGTTTCGGCAATAATCAGATAGACTCCTGAACTCCATTCATGTGTGTTGATGAAAAAGTTGGATTCACCCAATTTGAAATCACCTTCATGAACAAGTTCCTTCACTTTACCAGTAATATCGGTCACATAGATTTTTCCGTTCAGCAATCGTTCGGTCTTAAAGGGGATACAGGTAATTCCACCTTGACTTGGATTCGGATAAACAGATTCCGTGAAGATATTTTTTAAATTTTCTTCCAGTCCTGCATCACCCAATACTCTAAATTTCCAATGTCCACTTGGTGCCGGCATCGGTCGAACTTGTTGTTTCCCACTGACTGCCTGACCATGAATGTAGTAGTAAATTTTTGTACCGATCGGTTGTGCAGGGATATAACCTGTCCATGTATCTGTAGCAGAATTGGTTAATGTCATGGAAATAGGTGAGTACCCCTGAGTTGTATCCGTCGACCAATAGATTTCCGCATTGGCAATTCCTGATTTATGCTGAATGATGGCATCAACCTGGTATGGTGTTGTATAGTCATATGTGTCAGGTAGATAGTTGTGTACAATCCGTAAAGGATCAGCAACACCTACTGTATGAGTAATGCAGTGGATAACACCGCTTTGTGCAATAATATCGGCTGCTGGATCATCAGCATCGATGGTAACAACCGTATAACCGGGCATGTTTTCTTTGACAACTCGAACTGCTGTTGTATCAAATTCAGGTCGGTAAATCGGCATAATAATCGTTTTGTTGACGATGACCATGTTTGCGTAAGTTCTATAGTAAGAATTTCCATAAGGTGCACCCGCATAACTTCCGGATGTACTTGGCGGCATAGGTACGCGTGTGATTTTATATGGGTTTCCCCAAGGATCGTTCTAGGTACTCAAAATGTAAGCAATATTTGCTTCGATTTGTGGTCCGTCAGAAACACCAGTTGGAAATTTTCCAATCAAGATGTTTTTTTCATCCAGCAATTTCATGTGCATATCAATGTGATGGATTCCATCGTAAGGCAGTGTTTCCATTTTGATATAACGATTGATTCCGTGGAAATCATGAACCAGTGAGTTGATTTCCGGTTCAGTATGTGTTGGATAAGCCAAAGAATAAGTTCCTGAACCGTCGTTTTCATCCAAAATCAATTTAGAAGCAAAAGCAGTCTCGATCCCGTCAATCATCCAATTTCCACCGGTATTCATCAAGTTGTTGGGAGCTACCATCGTTCGGTAGAGCGGAATGTTCAGGAAAGATGAATAAGCCAAAGGAATGTCATCATCATCCGGGCGTGGGCGGTTGTAAATCCAATCTACCAATAATAAAGAATCTACATCATTTGTATAAACCGTATTTGCACCATAATCCCTGATCCAGATAGTATTGAATGGAACTTCAATGTATTTCACATTGGTTAAAGGAACTCCATTTGAAGTTAAATCTGTTTTGACCGCATTGGAATCTGAACAGTGGATAATGACATTGCATTCTTTTCGTGCTGCCCGAACAATTTCACGCTGAATGGAAGGGTAATCAGTCCAGGTTATTACTAATGCCTGAACTTCTTCCCATTGTGCGGCTGTACGAACAGGAGAACTAGGAGGTGTGTAGGTTGGTGTTTTGTAAGATTTGTTGGTTGAACCGTTCAATCTGCTTTTCAAATAAGCATCCATTTTTTGTTCTTCTCCTTCAGCAAAGCCTCTGGGAAGCCCTCTTAAATCTTGAGATATAGCATTAAAACAAAGGTTAAGAAGAAGTATAGAGAATAATAGTTTTTTCATTTTGAATAGTTTAGCGCTCGAATATAATCTCAGAAAACTTACCATCAAACTTTTTAGGATGAAACCTAAAAATGAATGGATGATTGGTAAAATGTGAAAATAATAACGCTTTATTGAAAATAAAAAAAACGGATGACAAATGAATGTCATCCGTTTTTCTATTGTTCAATTTATATCTATTTGATGCAAATCTTTTCAGTAGTTGTTTTTCCTTCTGAAGTGATGTTGACGATGTAAATTCCTTTCGTGGTAGCGCTTAAATCAATTTCTGAGTTCAATCCGATGTGTTCGATGGACTGAATTTTTTGACCCAAAAGATCTAAGATTTCAATATGAGCAGTTGCACTGTTTTTGAATGTAATTGTAAAGATTCCTGTACTTGGATTCGGGAAAATCGAAACATTTTGAAGTGTGTTTTCGATTTCAGTAATACCACTACTTTGAGCAAATCCACTGTAGTCAGGAGCTTCAGCGTTTTCGATGACAACAATAGCGTTAGGACTTCCTGCAGGTGCATGCGACATGTATACGATTGCAGAATATTGCCTCCAAGCACAGTTTGTACTCCATGTTCCTCGTGTGATACGATAAGTGTGTCCAGCAGTGAAGTGTCCTTGCGCTGGATTTCCACAACCTAAATGCATTGGATTCAAACCGGTTGTTGTGAAATATGGACCATCGTATCCATTGAAATCATTCGTCATTGGTGCGTTCCACCAGCAACTTGGATTGGAAACACTTGAACCGGATATTACGGTTTGATTGGTTGAACTTACGATTTCATCGACATACCACGCATATCCAAATCCTGCGATTCCACCTACATTTGTTGTAGTTGGTGTTGCGAAAAGGGTATAGAAATTATCCAAAGGATTTAAGTTTGGTGTCAGTGAAAAACTTGCTGTCATGTCATCCACGATAACAGTCAACGTAGCAATACTAGTACATCCCGTTGCATTGTTGGTTACTGTACACAGGTAAGTCGTATTAACAGTTGGGTATTGTATTAATGATACCGGTATTCCATTGTAAATAACACTTGAAGTTGGACTTACAATTTCCCATTTTAAGGTACAGTTGGGTGTTGAAATATTCGCGCTTAGCGATACAGCATCACCGATACAAATTCTGGAAGAAGAACCTTTTAAATTGAAGGAAGGTCTGCAGTCGTAACTGTTTGATAGTTTTATGGTGGTATATGATGTTCCTGTTGTACAGCCGGAAACTAGTACATTTCCATCCAAATCTTTGATCATACCACGTCCCTTATGTACACGGGCAAATGATGCTCCAGTTGGTGTAGGTGTTTGATACGTAATGACATATTGACTTCCTGTTGGAGTCAAGTATCCAACTACAACTTTATCTGAATAAGGAGAAGTTCCACTGGCATAATAGCCCATAACGGTTGCATAACCCGTTGTATGTGTTACACATCTTGTGAATATGATCGCAGACCCAGTAACTGGAGTAGTTGTGGCTGTTCCGGGAAGACTCGTCGTGTTTTTATAACTCGCATCTGGTGTGTAATAAGAGGTTGAGTTATTAATAATGTAACGAGCATAAATTCCTGTTACAGCAGTAGTATTTCCCACAGCAATGATGTCACATTGGTAGGTTGCTGGGTTAGCAGGACTTGGATTTACATAGAAATCAAAATCTCTGAAATTACCATTGCCCAAACCACCTAAAACGGGACTTGACGTATTGTTCACCCCATAACTGCTGGTATTTCTCTGGAAATCATAAATCATTGGAGATTCAGCCCCTGAAGTATTTTTGACTCCTCCAACCATGTAATAACGTCCATTCGGACCTTTCTTTAAAGAATTGGCTGTACATGTAAAAGAGGGCAGAAGGTTGAAATTCCCAACCATCACTAATCCAAGTGCTGAAGTGTATTCTTTTAATTCAATTGTTCCATCATTTTTATTGATCGATGTCAGGAAATTGTTTCCAACTCCCGTTAATACTAATCCGGTTGCAGCGGCATTGGTTTCAATGATTTGTAATCCACCTGTTCCGAAAGTGGAAACCAATGTCAGTGTTGACATGTTGTAACAAAGAATAAATGCATCTGAATTGGTTTGACCAAAAAGATAAACTCTTCCCAGTGATGGATCAAGTAATAAACCTTTGCATTCATCATTACTCATTGCCAATCCTTTAAACATCCCGATATTAATCGTTACTGTATTAATGGTTGCCCCGTTCAATGCATTTTTTTTGACCAGGATCATTCCCTCATCGGCAGCTGCATCGATAAAACCGTTGTGACATAAGTAATGTTCGGTTGCTGTGGCTCCGATTCCACCAACAGTCATTTCCATCATCCCTCCAATATTTACGACCGGTGGTGAACTTGAGTGGCCTACTCGATTATAGGTCAGATCATTGGTGTAATTTGGTATGGGTTGATGAAGGGGTTGTGCTTTTAACAATGAACCCATGAAGAAGAAGTTCACGAAAAGCAGAAATAAGAAATGTTTGTTTTTTTGCATTTTGGAGATAATTAGTGTTGTACTTACTCTGATTTGAAGCTTTTCAGTTTCCGCTTGATTGTTGTAAATCAGGACAAATGTAAACGAATTATTTATTTGTAAACGATAGATGTAATTGATTTTATTTAATCCATAAGTAACATATAATAAGTAGTTTAAGTCGTTTAAATTAAGTTTCAGATGATTGGCTTTTTACTCCTTGTTTTTTCATTTATTTTTTTATTTCATCTGTTTTAAAAATAAATAATATCTTTGCGTTAACCATTTGGTTAAACTGTACGATTAAACTGATTAATTAAACTATGCAGTCAAAAGATAAAAATACAGAACAGAAAATTTTGGAGGCTGCGAAAACAGCTTTCATGAAATATGGTTTATACGGAGCAAGGATGCAGGATATTGCTGACAATGCGGGTATCAACAAAGCTTTGTTGCACTACTATTTCAGAAGTAAAGAAAAATTATTCGATCAGGTGTTTGAAGGGGCTCTTTCCAAATATTTTGAGCAAATGTTGGTGTTTTCGGATACGAGTCTCCCGGTTTTGGAGCGGATTTTCAAATACATAGATAACATTATTGATTTTCTTTCGGAATATCCACAGATGTCAATGTTTATCATTAAAGAAATCAGTGTGGATCAGGAAATGTTTTATGAAAAAGTAAAAATGTTGAAAGAAGATAAGGGGATTCATTTGATTTCTCTATTAAAGGAAGGTCAGGAGAAAGGTGAGATTTCAAATATTGATCCTGTGGTTTTTGTAATGAACCTGCATTCTCTTTGTGCTTATCCGTTTTTGGCATCTCCGATTTTCAAAGCGATCATCAGTTCAAGTGCTTCCCATTGGGAAGATCCAGGTAATAATAAGTTAAAGGCTTCGGTTAAAGACTTTGTAGCCTTTCGATTAGCTAAGTAATTAATAAATAAAAACAAACGATAAATAAATGAAAAAAGTTCTTTATTTGATCCTGTTGTCCTCCTCTTTTAGTTTTGGACAAGAGACGAAAATAACCCTGGATTCATGTGTTTCATGGGCGAAACAGCATTATCCGCTGCTCAAACAAAACAATGCAATTCAGGAAGGTTCAGCAGTGAACATTAAATCAATCAATGAGAATTGGTTCCCGCAATTGTCGTTTATGGCAAAAGCAAATTACCAAAGTGAGGTTGTGGTTTTCAATCTTCCAGGTATTTTAACTCATTTTCCGCATGATACGTATCTGTCAACTGTCAGTTTGAATCAAACGATTTTTGACGGTGGACAAACGCATAAGCAAAAAGAGATTGAGCACATGAATGCCGATTTCGAAGTGTTGAAAAATGAGGTTGAATTGTATAAGTTGGTTGAACAAATCAACCGTTTGTACGTAACGATTTTACTTTCACGAGAAAATTTAAAGATTTTAAATGTCTATAAAAACAATATAGACAATCGTTTAGGGAATTTAAAGTCAGCCAGTGAAAATGGATTAGCACTTCAAAGTTCTATGGATGAATTGGAAGCTGAATCGTTAAAAACGGATCAGTCCATTATCGAGGCAAAAGAGGAATTGAAATCCATTTATAAAACATTGGAGTTTTACATCAACAGACCGGTTAGTGAAACAACGCAATTGGTGGAAGTTCCCCTTGGAGGAATAACTAATGGAAGTGAAATCCATCGCCCGGAGTTAAAAGTGTTCGATATGCAGAAAGAGTTATTGGATTCGCGTTATAAATTGACTACGATTTATGCTTTACCAAAAGTTTCACTCTATGCAGATATGAATTATGGTCGTCCAGGACCGAACTTCCTGAACCAGAATTTACGTTCATTTTCTAATGCTGGTGTAATGGTAAAATGGAACATCAGTTCATTGTACGGTTTATCAAGAGAAAAGACAAAATTAGCGATCAACCACCAAATGATTGACATTCAGAAAGAAGTTTTCTTGTTTAACTTGAATAACAATTTGGCGACACAAACTTCGCAAATCACCTCGATTAAGGAAGTCATAGATAAAGACAAATCAATTGTGGAAAAACGTCACAATGTTACACAGACTGCATCCGCTCAATTGGAAAATGGAAAAATTACTGTAACAGATTATTTGACGCAGCTAAATGCCGAATTACAAGCGACATTAAACCAAAAAGTTCATGAAATCAAATTGATGAACGCTATGTCAACATATAACGCAACAAAAGGAACAACGAATTTTTAAAATACATAAAATGGAAACAAAAGAACAAAAAGGAAAAGGGAAAAAACTAAAGATATTTATTGCTGTTGCAGCAGTTTTAGTGATAGCTGGAGGAATCTATTTTGTGAATAGTGCCAACTTTGAATCGACGGATAATGCTCAGTTGGATACGGATATTGTTCCCATCAAATCAAGTGTTTCGGGGTATGTGAAATCGATTAATTTCAAAGATAATGCTGAAGTAAAAAAAGGAGATGTTCTTTTTACGATTGATGATACGGATTTAAAGACAAATGTTGCTCAGGCTGAAGCTGCTCTTGAAAATGCGAAAGCGAACTTGATTTCGGTTAGAAGCAGTGCAAAAGCAACTACACAAAATGCCAATGCAGCTGTGTTATCTACACTTTCAACAGAACAAACCATTTCAGTTGCTCAAGCTCGTTTGACAAAAGCTCAAAATGATTTCAAGCGAACCAAAAATATGTTCAATGCGAAAGCTGCAACTCAATCAGAATATGATGCGGCAAAGGCGGATCTGGATGTTGCCCAGGCACAATATGAATCTTCTGTAAGTCAAAACAGATCGTCTTCAGCACAATCTTTAGGAGTAAAGTCTCAGGCTGAAGCACAAGATGCAATGATTTCTTTAGCGCAAGCAATTGTGAAACAGCGGGAAGCTGAATTGATTTTAGCAAAAACACAATTGGAACATGCTGTTATTAAAGCTCCTTGCAATGGGATTGTTTCCAGACGTTCTGTTGAAATCGGACAATACATCTCAATTGGACAACCACTTTGTTCAACAATCGATAATTCAAGTTTATGGATTGCAGCTAATTTTAAAGAAACACAGGTCAGTAAAATTAAGCCGGGACAAGTAGTGGATATTAAAATCGATGCTTATCCTGCCTTAAAAATAAAAGGAAAAGTGGAGTCATATATTGGAGCCACAGGAGCGAAATTTTCCTTATTACCTCCTGATAATTCAACTGGAAATTTTGTGAAAATCGTTCAACGTGTTCCGGTGAAAATTTCAATTGATGAACTAACACACGAAGAAATGAAAATATTATTTCCGGGATTAAGTGCATATGTTTCTGTCAAAGTAAAATAAGAAAGTGGAGATAACGGCTAATGCACCTGCGGTTGAATATCCGACGGGAGCTAAAAAATGGATCTTAATTTTAACAGCGATCAGTTGTGCAATTCTCGAATTGCTTGATACGACAATTGTGAATGTTTCTTTGAGGGAAATTAGTGGAAGTATTGGTGCTACGACGACCGAAATTGCCTGGGTAGTTACAGCTTATGCGATTTCGAATGTGATCATTATTCCCCTCACCAGTATGCTTTCTGATTTTTTCGGACGAAGAGTATATTTCACGGCGTCAGTAATCATTTTTACTATGGCATCGTTAATGTGCGGGCTCTCTACTAATTTATGGACGTTAGTATTCTGGAGATTTATTCAAGGGTTAGGTGGTGGTGGATTATTGTCGACTGCTCAAACAATCATCATTGGTGCATTTCCTCCGAATAAAATCAGTACGGCAAATGCTATTTTCGGGATGGGAATTATTCTTGGGCCTACATTCGGTCCCACATTAGGAGGATTTATCACGGATAATTTTTCGTGGCATTGGGTGTTTTTTGTAAATATTCCTATTGGTGTGGCTGCTACGATTCTTTCGTGGACCTATATCACAGACAGGCCTGGAGCAGTCAAGCCGCATAAAATTGATTGGTGGGGAATACTTTTTCTCGTCGCTTCAATAGGTTCCATTCAATTTGTGCTTGAAGAAGGAACTTCAAAAGATTGGTTTGAAAGTGGTGAAATTGTGTTTTTTACGCTATTAGGCTTAATTTCTTTGGTTTCGTTTATCATTCGTGAACTTTCGATTGATTACCCAGCTGTCAATATTCGATTGTATAAAAACTACAATTTAGCGATGGGAAGTGTGATGAACTTCATGCTGGGCTTAATGTTATTCGGAACGGTTTTCATTTTTCCATTGTTTGTTCAGATTTCATTGGGATGGACGGCAACTCAAACAGGGGTTTTTATGATTCCGGGAGCTATCTGTACTGCTTTTGCGATGCCGATTGTAGGGAAACTTTTAGGAAATGGGGCGAATCCGAAAAAGATTATCATAACAGGGATTTTTCTCACATTCACTTTTTTAATGATGCTGGCATTTTCTTCACCAGATTCAACCGAGGGAGATTTTTACCTGCCGTTCGTACTCAGAGGATTTGGAATGGCTTTTATGATGTCTCCGATCTTGTCACTTGCCGTTGCGGGACTTTCCGGCAAAGATATGGCACAAGCTGTTGGATTGGCGAATATGATTCGTCAATTGGGTGGTTCAGTCGGGATCGCTTTGATCAATGTCTTTTTATCCTATAAAAATGCTGAAATCCGAGGAACGATGATCGGCTATGTCAATCAATACGATGAAAATAGTTCGGGACGTATAGGAGGAATGATTCAAAATTTTGTATCTCAAGGATATTCACAGGAACAAGCAGAAGCAATGGCTTATAAAATGATGGATGGATTGGTTTTTAAACAACAAGCCTTAGTCAGTTATAACCAAGGATTTTTTATGGTGGGATGTCTGATTTTGGTCTGTATTCCGGTTGTCTTTTTGATCCGCTACAAAAAGGGTGGAGGAGCTGTTGTTTCAGATCATTGATAAATAGAGTGAGAGTGAATTTTTATACTCACTCTCACTAAAACCTTTTGTTATTCAATTACTAGTTTTTTCGAAAATTGGTCTTTCCCATTGTCAATTTGAACAGTGTAAATCCCTTTTGCTATCGAGCGAATGTCTATCGATTGATTACCAGTTCCTGAGATAGTTGAAATTTTACTGGTTATAACAGTCTTTCCGGCGATGTCTACAATTGTAACAATATAATTTTCCTTTTTATTGGATTGAATTGATAATTGAATTTTTTCCGTAGCCGGATTCGGATAAATAGAAAAATCAAAAGAAGCAGGGGAGACAGATGGAATGCCAGCAGTAGAAACTCCATTGACATTGATATTATCCAAGTATATTGCATTACCGTAATGACCTCTGTTTTGAAATGCAAACATTACACCAGTTTGACCAATAAAAGAACTCAAATCAATGCTTTCATTTCTCCATTGACTAGCTGTCGGAACAAACAAGTTTTGATCATCCGGTGCAGTTGCTAAATCCGTATTTCCTTTGTTGTAGATTTCTGTAAATGTGAGCCCGCAATCGGTTGTTGCCAGCACCACTAAAGTATCGATATTTGAAGCTCCATATCGTGCGAAGGCAACATCAAATGTTAGGGTTGGGGTTAAAACTTCTGTTAAATCAAAATTTGGTGTTCTGATTTCATCACGTTTACCGCTTACATCGTTGTCATAATTGTCAAAAAAGGTCGATTTTGAACTGTTTCCATTTCCTCCAACTGTTGAGTTTTGAGACCAATTTACACCATCATTTCCATCGTCATAAAATGACCATTCTGTTGGTAAAAAAGTTCCTTCAAAAGTTTGGTACTGAGGAATAGTGTTGGAACTGGTAATTGTAATGTAAGTTGTTTTAGTTGTGGAAGCATTTCCATTTTGATCCGTTACTTGTAGTGATACAGAATAATTTCCTGATGCAGCGTATGTTACAGTTGGGTTTTGATTGGTCGAAGTAGATGGTGTTCCCCCAGGAAAACTCCACAGCCAGTTTGTGATTGTTCCGCTTGAATAGGATTGATCTGTAAAATGAATCGGAATGGTTGGACAAACACTCAATTGATCTGCTAAGAAATCTACAGTTGGTGGAGCGGTCGTGTTTACGGGTAATTCCCACACACCTCGACCATAATATCCGACACGGAGTAATGCTCCTGCATTTCCGGGATTATAGAACATGAAATCCTGGATATCGGCAATGGTTGGTAAGTTGTAGGAAATGTTTTGCCAGCTGGACATAGAATTGTTACGGTAATAAACACCTTTAGCCATGCATAAATAGATCGTTTCATCCGTACTGAACTCATCAACATAGATTTTGATAATATTGATCGTCGTAGGTAATCCAGTGCTAAAACTGGTAAAGGTTTGACCTTTATTTGCGGAACGATAAACATGAGTGCCACAAGTGATATAAACAATATTTGGATCAGTTGGAACGGTTGCAATTGAGGCCGCAACATTTGTTGAAGATGGGGTAGAGAACGATTGAAAAGTTGGGGAAGCAGTAAAAATATTATCACAACGATAAATTTTATTGTTGTTACCAATCGCGTATACAACTGATGAGTCCGCAACAGAGGAATGTAATGCCATCACATTGGTAGATGGTGTTAATGTTCCTAATTGAGTCCATGCAGGAGTAGATGCAGTAATATCATTGCAAAGATAAACTTCTGTTAAAGCGCTAACAGCAATGTTTGGAAGAGCTCTGTTGAATTCCAGTGACATGCTGTTCGAAGTGGTAAACGGAAAATTGCAACTGCTTTCAGAACCGGTTACCGTTCTTCGATTCCCATTTTCATAATAATAAACTACATTCGGAGAATTGTAGGAGAAAGTGGATTTACTTCCCCAGTCACCACCACGATTGGTGATCCAGTTGGTTTGAGATTGGTACAATTCCCCGTTATCTTGTGTTCCGATGCTCACAATATCACGTTGAAGCATACTTTGTGAAGCGTGATAAATTTCAGTTGCTGCAACTCCATTTGCCTTCGGAGTCCAATTTGCTCCACCATCTGTGCTTATAAAAACACCTCCATCGTTGACATCAAACAATTGTGTCGGATAATTGGGATGAAAGGCAATTCCATGCATATCGGTGTGGCATTTCGCCCACCAATCAGTCATTTGGGTCCAGTTAATTCCACCGTCAATACTTTTCCATACCACGTGAGCGGCTACATATACAATGTTAGCGTCTGTAGGATCACAGGTCATTGCAAAATTATAATCTCCTTGTCCTGAAGATGAAGCATCATATCCAACCAAGCTTTGAGCAGGATTATCGTAAACAGTTGTAAAATTGTCGCCTCCATCCGTTGATTTTAAAATGGTTCCTTCATCAGCGATCATACCAATATATACCGTATTTGGATCAGCTGGACTAACAGCAATTCTCATTCCCTGACCATTTCCGCCGGGAATTGTCACACCATTAGTGAGTTGTTGCCAAGTACCCCCAAAATCAACTGATCGATAGATTTCCGAAGAAGTCACGGAATAAAGTGTGTCGTTACTACCCGGTTTCAGTTTCATTGCTTTGAAATCACCACCACTTTTTACGTTTGTCCAGTTCAGGCCTGCATTTGTACTTTTGAAGATCCCATTATCTGTGGCGGCCAATAGGTTTAAATGATCTGTAGGATCCATAATAATTTCAACAATTAAACCAGTTGTGATTCCTGTGTTCGACAAACTCCATGTTGTACCTCCGTTCGTGCTTTTGTATATGCCATTGCCACCTCCGTAATAATTTGGATCACCGGAGCCTAAATAAAGTGTAGAATTGGACGTGTAGTCAATGCAAATAGAAGCGCATTGCATGGCATAAAAAAAGTCAGTCCCCAGGTTGTACCAACTATCACCATTGTTATCACTGGTCCAGAGTCCGCCAGAAGCACTGGTTGCATAAATTTTATTTGGATTAATCGGATCAAATTTGATTTGTGTACATCTGCCAATTCCATTGATTTGTCCGCTTATGTTGCTGGGAAATTGAACAGGACCTGAATTGGTCCATGATGTCCCAGGTTGAGAAAAAACAGTTTGTCCTAAAACACAAGCGATAATGAGTGTCGTAATTTTATGCATATAAGTCATGTTAAGGATTATTTTTGACGTTGTTCTTCCCAGATTTTCATCTGTTCTTCTTTACTCAGGATTCTCCCGTCTTCCTGAACATATGGCTTGACCATCATTTTCCAATGTTCAAACTTTTTACATTCCAATCCATATTTATTTTGAAACTCTCGTTCCTTTTTCTTTTCTCTCCTTTCTCGACGGTTATCGTCCTGATGTTCCTTGTCATCAGCGGACTTTTTTTGACCTATTTTTTCATCTTCTTCACGTGGAATTTCTTTCCCTTGCCAAAATAATTCGTAAGCTTTGATTGCTTCAAAATAGTTGACATTCGGATCTTTGATCATTTCGATCCAATAGGGATGTTTTTTATAATCGGAATCTTTGAGTTGTTTTTGGGAGAATGCGAATGTCATCGAAAACACCAAACAAAATAGGAGTATTGTTCTTTTCATAGTATCAATAGTGTTAAAGTCCTTGCGTTGTAAACTTAAAACTTTTTTAAGAATTTTAATACTTTTTTAGACGAGACGATGTAAATGATTGACTAATGTGCTAAAATGTTTTAGTTAAGTGTTTGATGTTTTAGCTAAAGAAGAATTATTTTGAGAAAGTTAGGTTTATTCTAAAGTGTTGGTTTATTGAATTTTAAGCCTATGTATAAAATTTTTAGACAAGATAAGGACAATTCATATCAACTCGATTTTTGTCGAGAAAGTTGTGTTTTAGTGTTTTTGAAATGCAATTAAAAACAATATCAATCATTTCAAAATCTGATTGTTATCATTCATTAACCTTTTTTTAACAAAAAAAATATTGAGATATTAACCTACAAAGGTTAGTTTTGCTATACCATAATATTTGACCTTTGAAAGTATTAACAAAGTTGATGTATGCATTTTTATTAATGCGATTTGTTTTCATAATAGGTGAAAGCAGTCAGGCTTTTGCTCAGATTGGAAGCGGAAAGACTGATTTTTACAGCAACATAGCCATCAAAAAACCGAGATATTTTTACTCGATTAATCAAAAAGGTACACGGTCAATCGTAATACAATCCTCATCACTTCTGGGGGAAAACGGCAAAGGAGGAATCAACGCAATGATGAACGAAGTTAAAGATGATGAGATTTACGTTGCAGATAAATATTTAAGAGGCAGTATCAAGCCTTTTTTCTTTTTTTTAAGCCAAAAATATAATCTTGCCTACAAGAAAAAAATTGTTCCACCGGATCAATATGAAAGATATACTTCATCAGATTTATACATCATGTTTCAAGTTTTTAGAATATGATTTAATAATCGGTAGTATAGCTATCACAACCTAAATAGGAATCTATTTCCAAAGCAAATTAATTAATGTGAATTTAAAGAATTTTCCTGTAAAAGATGAAGCATAAATTGCAGAAGTTCTCAGGGGATTTTAACAAAACAATCAAATTATTATGAATAAAATTTTTATGCTCACGAGCTTGATCGCTTTGTTGTCAATTACAAGTTGTCAGTCTGATGTGAAAGAAAAGGAAAAACTAGATGAATACTTGGTAACAAGACCATATATCTGCGATACCATGACAACAAGGGAGTATGTAGGTCAAATTCGTGCAATAAGTCACATCGAATTAAGAGCGCTCGAAAAAGGTTACCTCCAAGGTATTTTTGTGGATGAAGGGCAATTTGTTAAGCAAGGAACTTTAATGTTTCAGATTATGCCTTTGATGTACAAAGCCGAACGTCAAAAAGCACAGGCTGAAGCTGATTTTGCTGAAATTGAATATAAAATGGCAAAAATGCTAGCGGATAGTAATGTCGTGTCAAAGACTCAAATGGCATTAGTAAAAGCGAAATATGAAAAAGCAAAAGCTGAATTAGCACTTGCAGATGTACATTTGAGCTTCACGGAAATCAGAGCTCCATTTGATGGTTTAATGGACCGTTTTCAGGTACGATTAGGAAGTCTTTTAGATGAAGGTGATTTACTTTCAACACTTTCTGACAACAGTAAAATGTGGGTTTATTTCAACGTACCTGAAGCTGAATACTTGGATTTTAAAGCCCATGAAAAAAAGGGAAATAAAATGAAAGTGAAACTCCTAATGGCGAATCATGAGTACTTTGAGCATGATGGAATTGTAGAAACAATTGAGGCTGATTTCCACAACGAGACAGGAACGATCGCTTTCAGAGCAACATTCCCTAACCCGGAAGCATTGTTGAGACATGGTGAAACTGGAAATATTCAAGTGACATTACCTGCAAAAAATGCAATGATTATTCCTCAGAAAGCAACTTTCGAAGTATTGGATAAGAAATATGTTTATGTCTTGGACAAAAATAATCAGTTAAAATCAAGAAAAGTTACATTAGGAGCTGAATTACCTGATTTATACATCGTCAAAAAGGGATTGCGTAAAACCGATAGAATACTTCTTGAAGGACTAAGAAAGGTGAAAGAAAATGATAAGATCAAATTTAAATATGCGGATCCTAAAACAGTTATCACTCATTTAAATTTACCTGCGGAATAAGTATAAGTTCTTTTATAATATTCAAAAAAAAAATAAGAAAATGTTTCAAAAATTTATAAAAAGGCCAGTTTTAGCGATTGTAATGTCGCTAGTGATTGTCTTCGTAGGATTCTTGTCTATAAACACTTTGCCAAAATCGCAGTTTCCAGAAATTGCGCCTCCGATGGTAGTTGTTTATGCATCATATCCGGGAGCAAGTGCCAAAGTATTAACGGATGCGGTTCTTATTCCCTTAGAACAAGCCATAAATGGTGTTCCAGGGATGAAGTACATGTTCTCAACAGCAGCGAGTTCTGGAGAAGCCAATATACAAATTGTATTTAACCTGGGAGAAGATCCCAATGCGGCACTTGTAAATGTGCAAAACCGTATTGAGCAAATGAAAATGAGGCTACCTGCCTTGGTTCAGTTGGAAGGGATTATCGTTCAGCGTCTATTACCTAGTATGTTGATGTACGTCAATCTGTACAGTAAAGATACGAGTGATGCTGATATGAAGTTTGTATTCAATTATGCATATATCAATATGCTATCGGAATTACAAAGGATAAACGGTATTGGTTTAGCGAAAATTGTAGGAAGTCGTCAGTATGCGATGCGTGTCTGGTTGAATCCTGACCGGATGAGGGCGTATAATGTCAGTTCGGAAGACATAATGGAGGCCCTGGACAGTCAAAGTATCATAGGTTCCCCCGGACGTTTGGGGCGAGCCGATAGTAAGCGTTCAGAGGCCATAGAATACGTTTTATCTTATGCCGGTAGGTTTAATAATCCTTCTCAATATGAGAATGTAATCATCAAGGCCAATCCGAATGGGGAAGTTTTATATTTGAAAGATGTTGCCACTGTTGAGTTGGGAAGTGAGTATTACGATATCTATTCAAACAAAGATGAGTACCCTTCAGCGGCGATCATGTTAAATCAGAATTACGGTAGTAATGCGGTTGAAACGATTGCACGTGTGAAAGAGAAACTGGAAGAGTTGAAGAAAGATTTCCCTCCGGGAATGGATTATGAGATCAGTTATGACGTTTCTAATTTCTTGAATGCATCTATTGATGAAGTTACTCATACTTTGAGAGATGCGTTTATCCTTGTGGCATTGGTGGTTTTCATCTTCCTTGGGGACTGGCGTTCAACATTGATTCCGACTTTAGCGGTACCAGTATCATTGATTGGAGCTTTCTTTGTGATGCAGGCTTTTGGCTTGACGATTAACTTGATTACTCTATTTGCACTTGTATTAGCGATTGGTATTGTCGTCGATGATGCGATTGTCGTCGTCGAGGCTGTCCATGCTAAGATGGAGGAAGAACACTTGTCACCCTACGAAGCCGTTAAAAAAGTATTGGGTGAAATCAGTGGAGCCGTTATTGCGATTACATTATTGATGACGTCTGTATTTGTTCCGCTAGCCTTTATGACTGGTCCAGTTGGGGTATTCTACCGTCAGTTCTCTATTACTATGGCATCTTCTATCATTATTTCGGGGATTGTTGCATTGACGCTGACACCTGTTTTGTGTGCGATGATTTTGAAAGATACACATGGTAAACCTAGAAAGAGAACTTGGTTAAATCGATTCCTTGATAGTTTTAACCGAGGGTTTGAAAAATTAACCGGAGGTTACATGAGCGTGTTAAAATTGATTGTAAACAGAAGGATAATTACTTTTGGAATCTTGATCAGTTTTGGTATTGGTATTTGGAAAATAGGGCAGGACCTTCCTTCCGGTTTCGTTCCGGCTGAAGATCAAGGGATGATTTATGCCGTACTTCAAACACCTCCTGGTTCAACTTTGGAAAGAACGTATGCTGTCAGTCGTCAATTGCAGGATATGGCGAAAACGATTGATGGAGTAGAATCTGTTTCCTCTTTGGCTGGATATGAGATTTTGACACAAGGAAGGGGATCTAACTCTGGAACCTGTCTGATCAACTTGAAACCTTGGGAAGAACGGAAACATACCGTGAAGGAGATCATTGAAATTTTGGAAGAAAAAGTAAAAGATATTCCAGGAGCAGCAATTGAATTCTTCGATCCACCGGCGGTACCAGGATATGGAGCGGCTGGAGGTTTGGCTCTTCAATTGTTGGACAAAAACAATACAGTTGATTACGAACGACTCGGGCAAGTAACTGAAAACTTCATGGCCGAGTTGAAGAAAAGAAAGGAGATAACTTCATTGTTTACGTTTTATAGAACTGATTATCCTCAATACGAGTTGTTGATCGATAATAAAGTGGCCATGCAGAAAGGTGTTTCTATTCACAAAGCGATGGAAAATCTTTCCCTGATGGTTGGTAGTACCTATGATATCGGATTCATTAAATTCAATCGTTTCTTCAAGGTCTTTGTTCAGGCTTCTCCTGAGTTCAGAAAGTTACCAAGTGACATTTTGGATTTGTACGTGAAAAATGACAAGGATGAAATGGTTCCGTATTCTGCTTTTATGTCTGTTAAAAAGTCGCAGGGTATTTATGAGATTAACCGATACAATATGTATACTACATCGTCGATTCGATGCGACCCTGCCAAAGGTTATAGTAGTGGTGAGGCAATTAAAATAATACAAGATATTGCTGCCAAAACATTGCCGAAAGGATATGATATTGACTGGGCGGGTCTTCAAAAAGATGAAGTTGCGCGTGGAAATGAAGCCATCTATATTTTCTTGATTGTATTGTTGTTCGTGTATTTCGTTCTAGCATCGCAGTATGAAAGTTTCATTCTTCCTTTGTCTGTTATTTTATCATTGCCAGCGGGGATCTTCGGAGCATTCTTATTGCTAAAATCCGTAGGACTTGCAAATGACGTATACGCTCAGGTGGGGATGGTCATGCTCGTCGGATTACTTGGTAAAAATGCCGTATTGATTGTAGAGTTTGCAATTCAGAAGAATCAGCAGGGAGCTACGATTCTTGAAGCAGCTATGGAAGGTGCTAAAGCTCGTTTCCGACCGATTTTGATGACATCCTTTGCTTTTATTGCAGGATTGATTCCATTGTTGGTTGCATCTGGACCGGGAGCAATCGGTAACCGTACGATCGGGTATTGTGCACTTGGAGGTATGCTTTTCGGAACAATTTTCGGGGTAATCGTCATCCCGGGACTATATTATATTTTCGCGACATTAGCTGGAGGTAGAAAGCTGATTAAAGACGAAGATGAGAATCCATTAACTGAAGATTTTGTTCACCATGATGCATAAAAATAGACTTTCTAGATACGCAGGGATTGTATGTATTTCTTCTCTCGTATTGACAGCTTGTAAATCAACTTTTAAGCTGCCGACAGCGATAAATAAGACAGGCGTTATTGCATCTCCTCAGACTTATAATAATCTGACAGATACAACTAACGAAGCAAACATTGTTTGGCAAAAGTTCTTCACTGATCCAAATCTTAATGCTTTGATTGATACTGCATTGAGAAATAATCAGGAGTACAATATGGTTCTGCAGGAGGTTTTAGTCGCAAAAACAGAAGTTCAAAGCAGAAAAGGGGAGTATTTACCTTTCCTTAATGTGGGAACTGGTGTAGGAGCGGAGAAATCAGCAAGATATACCAGAAATGGAGCTGTAGAAGCTAATGTGCCCATTAAGCCCGGACAACAATTTCCTGGTGTTTTGCCTGATTTCCTAGTTGGAGGCAATGTTTCCTGGGAAGTCGATATCTGGAGAAAGCTTCGTAATGCCAGAGATGCTGCGAATCAGAGATATTTATCTACTGATGAAGGACGAAAATTTATGAAAACGCAATTGGTTTCAGAAATTGCCAATTCGTATTATGAATTGATGGCGCTTGATAATAAATTGGAGATCTTAAAGCAAAATATTGAAATCCAAACCAATGCCCTTCAAATTGTGAAATTGCAAAAAACTGCCGGTATGGTTACAGAATTGGCGGTTCGAAAATTTGAAGCTGAGGTTTATAAAAATCAAAGTAGTCTCTACTACATTCAGCAGTTGATCATTCAGACCGAAAATAAAATCAACTTTTTGGCTGGACGTTATCCTCAACCTATACAAAGGAATTCACAATCCTTTACAAGTTTGGTTCCGGATTCTGTATCGGTTGGAATTCCTTCACAATTGTTGGATAATCGTCCTGATATTAAGCAAGCTGAGATGCAATTGATAGCTGCAAACTTGGATATAAAAGTTACGAAAGCAAATTTTTATCCGACTTTAATGCTTTCTGCAGGTGCAGGTTTCCAAGCTTTTAATCCAAAGTATCTGTTGGCAACACCGGAATCTATTTTGATGAATCTGGCAGGTGGTTTGGTTGCTCCTTTGGTCAATCGAAATGCAATCAAGGCGAAATATCATGCTGCCAACTATAAACAGGTGCAGGCGATATACAATTATGAACGCAGTATTTTGAATGCTTACGTTGAAGTTGTGAATAGGCTTTCTAATAGCGCAAACCTGAAAAAAAGTTATGATTTAAAATCCCTACAGGTACAAGCCTTGACGCAATCTATTACGATCTCTACCAGCTTGTTTAAATCTGCTCAGGCCGATTATATGGAGGTATTGATGACACAGCGAGATGCAGTTGAATCGAGATTTGAATTGATAGAAACCAAGCAATTACAATTGAATAACTGGGTGAATATATACAAAGCACTCGGAGGTGGATGGAAACAATAAATAAGTAGTTATCCATACTAAAATTTTAAAGGCACCGTATTCTCTGGATACGGTGCCTTTTTCGTTTTTTTTGTGACTGTTTTTATTAATGATTAGTAGGGAAATTTTTATTTATTTGAATAAAATATTTTTTT
>CAIUKX010000671.1 GCA_903899795.1 uncultured Flavobacteriales bacterium | reverse complement strand
TTAGGTTTGTTTCTTGACTCAAAATCAACTTGTTTTGACATCCATATAAATTATTTATTAAAATAATGAGAAAAATAGTACTGAATAATAGTTGGAAATACTATATTTGCACCCATCAAAAGATGGAGGCTATAGCTCAGTCGGTTAGAGCGACGGTTTGTGGTACCGTAGGTCGTGGGTTCGATCCCCACTAGCCTCCCAAAAAACAGCAAGAGTGTGAGAAGCGAGAGCGTTCACACTCTTGTTGTTTTCTCTCCGTTCTCACACTCACGCTGTTTCAAATTAAAAAAATCAATAGTGAAAATCCTGAAACTTCTAGTCGTTCTGATTTTAATAGTAATTACGTACTATAGCGTAAAGATTACTGGTGACAGCGATTTACCAACCAACGATAAAGTTGGACATTTCTTGGCTTATGCTACCCTATCCATTCATTTACTACTTCTTTGTAAAACCAAATTACAAAATCTGGTCGCAGTTCTTTTTGCTATAGGCTACAGTTTACTGATGGAAATTATTCAAGGATTTATTCCGGAAAGAGACCCTTCGCTTTCTGATATGTTAGCAAATACAACAGGCGTTTTTATCGGTATAACAGTGATTTATTTTTTGAAATCGAAAATTGTTTCAACCTATAAACTATTGAGAATTATCGCTATAGACAATTAACGATCGAGATTCTCAACTGCTTTATTTTTATCAAACCTCACAAACACATTGATCCAAACTGCTCTTCCAAATCGTAATATATAAGGCTGAAGTCCCAGCATTGAAAAAGCTAAAATGAAGATAAACACATAAAGCGGAACATCCAGATAGAGATAAAAAAAGGACGTTACTGCTATTGTAATCAGTACCACCAAAGGATAACTTGTCCACAAAGCACCATAATAAAATCCCGGTTCAATCTGAAAATCCTGATTACAGACCGGACAACGATCCGGCATCAATAAACAGGTCCTTAAATTATAGGGATTTCGGTGTACAAACAAATTTCCCTCCTGACATTTCGGACATTTCAAATGAATAACACTGTATTTTTTTGTCCCTTTTTTAATAATAAGATCCAGTATTTTCATAAGTCCCGATTTCAGACTCCTAAGGTAGGTATTTTGATTCATCCGCTTCTATCTATAATCATAGGAAATCATCAAGAACTGATAAAGATCATTTTCATTGAAACTATACTTCAAGAACTAGTCTGTTTTTCAAATTCAATTTACCAATTTTTAATATCATAGAGTAACAAAAAGAAGTCAATAAAGCATCTAAAATCCAAAGACTTTACCGAACGAATAATCTATATTTAGTCTTTTGTCTCACATCTTGCAGTCTTACATCTGATTTTACTATCTTTGCACCCAATTTAATAGAAGGATTTGATGAGCACAAAAAACGCTGAAGAAATAGAAAAAAGAAGAACCTTTGGAATTATTTCCCACCCTGATGCTGGGAAGACTACTTTGACCGAAAAACTTCTACTTTTTGGAGGCGCAATTCAGACAGCTGGTGCCGTTAAAAACAATAAAATCAAAAAATCTGCAACTTCGGATTTCATGGAAATTGAAAAACAGAGAGGAATCTCCGTTGCAACTTCCGTGATGGCATTCGAATACGCTGGGAAACAAGTCAATATTTTAGATACTCCAGGTCACAAGGATTTCGCCGAAGACACCTTCAGAACATTAACAGCAGTTGACAGTGTAATTTTGGTAATCGACAGTGCGAGCGGTGTTGAGGAACAAACAGAAAAATTGATGGAAGTCTGCCGCATGCGTAAAACGCCGGTGATTATTTTCATCAATAAAATGGACCGAGAAGGAAAATACACCTTTGATCTTTTGGATGAATTAGAATCTTCTTTAAGTATCAAAGTCAGACCATTAACGTGGCCTATTGGAATGGGTGATCGATTTAAAGGTGTTTATAATATTTACGATAAAGGTCTTAACCTTTTTCAAGCGAGTAAAACAAAAATTGCAACAGATGTGGTTGCCATCAGTGATATCAATTCTCCAGAATTAGATGAGATTGTTGGTGAAGCACCTGCAGCGGAATTAAGAGAAGAACTTGAAATTGTCGAAGGTGTTTACGACGCATTCGATCGTGAAAGTTATCTAGCAGGAGACGTTGCTCCCGTTTTCTTTGGATCAGCGGTCAACAATTTCGGAGTGAAAGAATTATTGGATACTTTTTGTAGAATTTCACCTTCACCGAGAGGAAGAGAAACGGACCTTCGCTTCATCAATCCTTCGGATGATAAATTTTCAGGATTCATTTTCAAGATACACGCCAATCTCGACCCAAAACACAGAGATCGAATTGCCTTCCTGCGAATCGTTTCTGGAAAATTCGAACGAAATACATTTTACAACCACGTTCGCTTGGACAAAAAAATGAAATTCCCCAATCCGACATCCTTTATGGCACAGGATAAAAGTGTTATCGACGAGGCTTATCCAGGCGATGTAATCGGTTTATACGATACTGGAAACTTCAAGATCGGAGACACCTTGAATGAAGGAGAGAAATTCATGTACAAAGGAATCCCTTCATTTTCACCCGAAATTTTCCAGGAATTAGAAAATCTGGATCCTCTTAAATCAAAACAACTGGAAAAAGGAATCATGCAGTTGATGGACGAAGGAGTTGCTCAATTATTTATTCAACAGCCGGGTAACCGTAAAATTGTAGGAACCGTAGGTCAATTGCAATTTGAAGTAATTGCTTATCGTTTGGAACATGAATACGGAGCACATTGTCGTTTCAATCCAAAAAATTATTTCAAAGCTTGTTGGCTCACATCTGATAATCAAGAGCAAATGAACCAATTCATGAGAGCAAAAGGAAATTATCTGGCAAAAGACAAAGATGGAAATTGGGTTTTCCTTGCCGAAACACCTTTCTTGTTGACAATGGCTGAGCAGGATTATCCGGAAATCACTTTCCACAAAACTTCCGAATTTAAACTGGAAGTTCATTAATAACGATTTAGTAAATATACATTCATATCAATGATTTCAATTGACAGTCTAGCAGTCGAGTTCAACGGTCAAACCTTATTCAGCGACGTTTCTTTCGTAATAAACGAATCGGACAAAATTGCCTTAATGGGGAAAAACGGAGCCGGTAAATCGACACTTCTTAAAATATTAGCAGGTATAAACGCCCCAACCAGAGGCACCGTTTCTGCACCCAAAGAATTTGTCATCGCCTACCTTCCTCAGCATCTTTTAACCAAAGATGATTGTACTGTATTCGACGAAACTTCCAAAGCTTTTAAAGGAATTTTCGAAATGCGCGATGAAATCGATGCACTCAATCACGAATTAACAGTTCGCACCGATTATGATTCGGATGAATACATGAAGATCATCGAACGCGTAACAGAAGTAAGTGAGAAATTTTACTCCATTGAAGAAATTAACTACGAATCTGAAGTTGAAAAAGTACTTTTCGGTTTGGGATTTTTGCGGGAAGATTTTACACGTCCAACATCTGAATTCAGTGGTGGATGGAGAATGCGAATCGAGCTGGCCAAAATTTTGCTTCAAAAACCTGATCTGATTCTTTTGGATGAGCCTACCAATCACATGGATATCGAATCCATTCAATGGTTGGAGGATTTCTTGGTAAACAATGCCAAAGCAGTTGTGGTTATCTCTCACGACAGAGCTTTCGTGGACAATATTACAACCCGTACGATTGAAGTCACAATGGGTAGAATTTACGACTACAAAGCTAAATATTCGCATTATCTGGAGTTACGAAAAGAACGTAGAGAACAACAACAAAAGCAGTATGATGAACAACAAAAATTCATAGCTGAACAAACAGAATTCATTGAACGCTTCAAAGGTACTTTCTCAAAAACACTGGTTGTACAATCCCGTGTTAAAATGCTGGAGAAATTAAAAATCATCGAGGTCGACGAAGTGGATTCCTCTTCTTTACGTTTGAAATTCCCACCTGCACCACGTTCAGGAAATTATCCTGTAGTTGTCAATGAACTTTCCAAATCATACGGAGATCACACGGTTTTTAAAGATGCTTCTTTGACAATTGAGCGTGGGCAAAAAGTGGCATTTGTTGGGAAAAACGGTGAAGGAAAATCAACCATGATCAAAGCCATCATGAAAGAAATTGAATACCAAGGCTCTTTGGAATTAGGTCACAATGTTCAAATTGGTTACTTCGCTCAAAATCAAGCTTCACTGCTAGACGAAAGCTTAACAATTTTCGAAACGATCGATCACATTGCGGTTGGAGATATCCGAACTAAAATAAAGGATATATTGGGAGCATTTATGTTCGGTGGAGAAATAAGTTCCAAAAAAGTTAAAGTACTTTCCGGTGGAGAAAAAACGCGACTGGCAATGATCAAGTTGTTACTCGAACCCGTGAATTTATTAATTCTAGATGAGCCCACCAACCATTTGGACATGAAAACGAAAGACATCATCAAAGATGCACTTCAAGCTTTTGACGGGACATTAATTCTGGTTTCTCACGACCGTGATTTCTTAGATGGTTTGGCGACAAAAGTTTTCGAATTCGGTAACAAAAGAGTGAAAGAACATTTCGAAGATATTAAAGGATTTTTGGCTAAAAAGAAAATGGATAGCCTCAGAGAAATTGAAAGGAAAAATTAGTCATTATTTACAAATAAATAATTGCATTATCTTTAATCAAATTTTTATTTATGGATAATAATGTGAAAAATGAAAACAAAAGCGAATTATACAAAACACTTCGTTTTTTGTATAAAGCCCGTTTTTTTATCTTAATTTTCATATTAATTTCCTTAATAGCCTCTCTCTTTTCCAATCAACAAATAATTGAAAATCAGTATGAAATGATGTTTCAATTAGATTCGTACTCAACTAGTGGGAAGAATGAAATGGAATTATTGAATTCACTCAATTATGTCAGTAATTATGAAAAAGCAAAAAAACTGAAAATTTCACCACAAATATGTTCTCAATTAACAAGCATAAATGTCGCTGTTGAAAACCTCCAAAAATCACCTGATATCCAAAGCAATAAACCCGTAATATCGATTGTAATAAGAAGTTATAATAAATCCCATTTCCAATCCGTTATTTCAGGAATGATACAATTATTAAAATCAGACCCATTTCTCAAAAAAGAATTTGAGAATTATCAAAAGAGAAGAAAAATAAGATCTGAGATTCTGAATACAATTAATTTAGAAGTAAAAACGATAGAAAAACGTTTCAAAAATTTTGAAGATTTAGATATATACCCCACAAGGTCAAATGCTGATTTATATCGCTTGAAGCTGGAACTCGACTATGAATCAATAAATCCTTCAACTCCTTTTGAAGTGAAATACATAGGAACTCCTATGATTACACCGTCCAATCTCAATTCTATTCCAATCCCTCTTTTTGTCTCTATCATTGGATTTATTATCGGCCTATTAGCCTATTATTTATATAACAATGGTCGAAATATTAAAACACAATTATTCTCCTTTTTTTTAGAAAACAAGAACTAAATGAATACATCTAAAAACATAAAGACGCTTCGTGTCTTGGCCATAGCTTAAGGAATCTCATATTTAATGTTATTTCTAATAACTATGCCTTTGAAAAATATCTACGGTATTACCCTACCCAATAAAATTGTTGGGTATGCACATGGATTTTTATTTATCGCTTATATCATTTGGGTTTTATGGGTTAACAAGGAAAAAAAATGGTCCTTAAAAAATTTATTTTTGGCGCTTATTGCCTCACTTCTTCCTTTCGGAACTTTTGTGGCTGATGCGAAATTATTTAGAGCTAATAATTAAATAATAAAACCGTAACTTCGCTGTCGAAAATATGGAAACAAGGAAACATGTTGAGGTGTGTTTTACACCTGGAGATTACGCTTACTACAAGGATGAATTTGAGATTGTTGTTGTAATTGATGTGTTGAGGGCAACATCAGCTATTTGTGCTGCATTTGACAATGGTGTAAAGGCGATAATACCTGTACCTACCGTTGAAGAGGCTAAAGCTTATAAAGAAAAAGGATATTTAGCTGGAGCTGAGCGAAAAGGTCAAATCGTTGAAGGTTTTGATTTCGGAAATTCGCCTTTTAGTTACATGAAAGAAGAATTTCGCGGTCAGGAAATCGTTCTTTCCACTACAAATGGGACAAAATCTATAGATGTATCTAAAGACGCTGAAATTGTAGTTATCGGATCGTTTCTTAATCTACAGGCACTTTCTGAATGGTTAGCTGTTCAAGAGAAAAATGTACTTTGCCTATGTTCAGGCTGGCAGGATAAATTCAATTTAGAAGATACGATTTGCGCTGGAGCAATTTCAGATTATTTACTGAACACCGGAAATTTCACCTCCGACGAAGATTCTTCAATTGCTGCCAAATACTTATACCTTTCAGCAAAAGACAATTATTTCGGGTATCTGAAATCAAGCTCTCATAGAAGAAGATTAAAGAATCTTAATTTAAATGAAGATATTAAATATTGCCTAACTCCCAATCAGACCAGTGTAATTCCCATTCTTAAAAACGGGAAATTGGTCAATATGGTACTAGAAAACGCTTTATAATAATTTTGTATGATAAAAACAGGCTCCAACTTAAATTGGAGCCTGTTTTTTTTTATGCCATTGCTGCTTGATTGGTAACCTGACAATTTCCGTTTGAATCCGTATCATAACATTGTTCCTGGAAAGAAAAGAAGAAAGCTGTATAGGCTCCATCTGAACCTTTTACGAATAAAGCCCCATCTTGGTATATTCCGTTTGCATTTGAATGAGAACCGACACTACCTTGATTCAAATGAACACAATCAACTCCTTGTGAAGGCAATGAAGGTTGGGATTCTCTTCTCGAACGTCCATAATGAGTAGAAGGAACATCTGAATCATCCGAATATTTATTCCGAAAACCACTACATATTCATGATTTTCCAAATATTTGTCTAAAACAGTACTAATTTGATCCGCCGAAAGCGGTGTTGATTGTGACAAATCTGTCAGGTCAAATAAATTTTCTCGTACATAATCCAAGGCCAAAGTATTTGGTGTCGGGGGAAGTGCTGTATAGCCATTGGCAATGGCATCAAATTGCTGCACAATGGCATTCGTATAATTATCAATAAAATACATGTGTACATTCGGCTGATCAGGATTGGATTGAATATCAATATTCACTTGGTATTCCGTTCCCGAATTCAATTTAGTGATCAGGTTGTAGTGTGACATTTGACTTTTATCAGATGTAAATTCACCATTGTCAGTTTCTACTTGTGTTTTT
>CAIUKX010000670.1 GCA_903899795.1 uncultured Flavobacteriales bacterium | reverse complement strand
GCAATTAAATTAACAAAATAGACACCAATCAGATATAATGCAAACTACCGTACACACTATTACTGCTACACTAAATAAAGACATTGAAATAAATGTTGTTTATAATACTATTCAAGTATATACCTCTTATTCGGAAGATAAAAAGACAAAATACCTGACTATAAAAATAGAAAAAGAAATTGAAGAAACTGAAAGTGTTATCGTGGTTAAAAATCGGATCACATGGCTAAAATTAACAATTTTAGATGTGCTGTGTTTTTTAACCAATGAACCCTTTATTCTGAGTGATTTTGATAAAACGGAAACAGTAAAAGGAAACCTTGACAAAGTCAATGAAAACATATTCTTTGAAAATGGAATTGACAAAATACCTGATTTTAAAAAGATGATTCAAACTTGGGAAAATTCCGACGAAATGCAACAGAAGATAATGAGCAATAAATTACGATTAAAACGTTACCAAGTAATAGAAAGATCAGGTAAAATATGGAAATAGCGTTCTTGTATTGATATAATAATACTTATATTTGTTATGGTGGTTAGGTTGATTAGAGAAAGGAGTATGAACGCCCGTTTGTACTCCTTTTTTATTTAAGTTTTATACGTATTTATGAATATTTTTAATTATCGGATTTTCCGAGTAATATTGTTTCTCATTTTAATGAACATTGAAAACATCGTACAATTACAGATGCCAAGTCTGCTGACAATAATTGTTGATTTGCTGTTAGGTTTATTGGTTGTTTATGTATTTATGCCATCATGGGCAAGGTATGATAAAATGAAAAAATATGATTCAAAAAAATAACCTTTTGGATTCAAGTTTGACAACTATAATTAATTTATTAAGTACATTTGTCTTACGGTTAAAATTTGTATGTAAACATGGGAAATAAATTAGTAGAAATATTTATCACCGCAATTTTATCTTTTATTGTTGCATATTTGGTTGCCAATTGGAGAATTAAAGTAGAAAAGAAAAAGAGCAAAATAATTTTCTTCGGCTGATCTATAAATACATGATAAGTTTTAATAGTAGTTTTGATCGTGAATCGAAAATATTACGCAGGGATTTAGTCACAAAAAAGCAATATATCCGAATCCTTGTTCAAATAGAAAATGGTTTAATTGAGTTGGGTACTAATTCTTATTACAGAGATTTAGTTTATCAATTTCCCAAAATATTACAACTTGAAGTATATATTTCAAGAGAAATAGAGCAGAATGAGAAACCAAACACTACAATTAGTCTTAATCCAAATACATTAGTAATCATACTGGATTTGTATAAAATATTAAAAAAAGAATTTCCAAAAGAAGATTTTCAACAAGGTGGTCAATTTTATCATTACGATCAAGATATTGAAAATTTGATTCAATTAAATCCTAGTATGTTTAATATTCATTCTTGATAAGCAGATTAAACCTAATTTTATGTTGATTGGGGAAAAAAATCAGCATAAAAAAAGCGAGTAAATTCCCTTTTACTCGCTTTACTTTTTTCTTGATTTCTAAAAACAAAAAGAGAGCAAACCCACCCGTTTACTCTCTTTTCTTTTTGCTGATTCCATGCAATCAGCGCACCTATTTTTTTTGTATTATTTCGGTGAAAAACACCAAAATTTAATTCAACATTTCTTTTCTCAATATTTCATTTGCCTGTGTAATTGGTATTGAATAGTTCATTAGTTTAACAAAAGAATCTTCGCAGATCAGAAATGAGAAGCTATCTTCTTCGGTGGGAATACATTTTAAAACTCTCGATTTTGCAAAGAAATTAATTTGCCGAACAGTCCAGCCAAGTTTTGTAACTTGTGGATAGATTTTAATTAGTTCCATAGGACTAAGATAATTTGAAGTTGCCATGATATTTGATTTTAAGGTTAATGTATAGTGATAACGTATAAAAATTGTAAAGTGACATATTTTGAACATTTTTTTTTCAAAATCCTTTTGGATCGATGTCCATACGTCTGTGAGCGGTTATATTGTTTGCGTATTGCATCAATTTTTTAAAACTAGATTCTAAAATCATTGCTTTGTGTTCCTTTCCTGTATAATACCCCAACAGCACCCCCGCTTTAAAGAAACTACCGATACTTGAACACGACCAACCCAGTAAGCGAACTTTTGGATACCTGATAATCAATGTCTCTATGCAAGAATAATCCGATAAAACACATTCAATTGCATCAATATCCAATTCTTTTTCTTTTGTAACATCGTTTGCAAATTTTATAAAATCCCTAAAACTAGCATCTGAAATCATTGCTTTGTATTCTTTGTTACATCTGTAACCACGTAATAATCCAGCCGAATAAAATCTACCTATTGTTATTACTCCCCATTCCATAGCTTTGATTTGAGGATAACGGCGTAACAACTCCTCAGGTGTTAAGTAATCGTTAGATGTCATAGTGAATTTAAGTTTTAGGTTTGACAATCATTCCCTTTAACGAAGTATAACGCTGAGTTATTTTATTGGTAACATACTTCTGTTACATATTTTCACATTTTTTAGCTGAATGGCTAAAACTAAGTCTATAAAATTCATTTTTTGATCGCTGAAATCTTCAAAACAAATACTTCATTTTAGATAAATGCAGGTTTTACGGTCATTTAACGGTAAAAAACCGTAAAAAGTGACCTTGCAACAACCTTGCAATAACCTTGCAAGTACATGGTGTAACCTTGCAAGTACCTAGCCCAACTTGGGTAAACACTGGGGTTCAGCAAAATTTGAAAAAATAAAATAGTTTCAAAAGCCTAAAAAAACTATACACCAATTCCCTAAAAGCCTAAAATTACTATACAAGTTGTCTTTATTGCCTAGTTAAAAAAAATCCAATTAAAGCGAAAAAAACAAATCAGGCGAAAAAAGCATGGACTACTCCCCCTTTTCATAAATCTATCCGCTTTTCAAAATTTTCTTTTTTTTCAAAAAAAAGGAAAAATAAGAAGAAGCGAAAATCCCCATAAAAGCACAGACTACCCGATTGTAGGGGCAAAATGATCTTTGGAAATTTGAGTAAATCAATAAACACAAACGTCATGGAAAACTTAAAAGGAAGTGTGTACATCACACCTAAAGACATTCAGTTAATCGTTGGTTGCCACATCACAACAGCACGGATTGAACTGGCAACCCTTCGCAATGTTCTTGCAAAAGAAAGAATCACAGTAGCCGAATATTGCAAGTACTGGAAAACGGACATTAACGATGTTCTTGATTGCTTAAACAAATACCGCTAAATCTTAGAAATCATGAAAGTAGAAAAAAGAGATATGCAAGTATTCATTGCATTATGGATTAAGAACGATGCCGAGTTATGGGCGGAATTAAAAGAAGTTGAAATTCTGTTTTTGGTGGATCGGTTCATAAAGGAGAAATCTTTTACAGAAATCGCAAAGGAACAGGAACTAACAGAGAGAACCGCACTATTGATCTATAAACAAATCATGATGAAAATCGAGCGGTTTGTTTCGGCAGAAGTTGCAAGGTGTTTACATCTGTTCAATGCAATGCTTGAAGCAAGACCCGAAAAACCTTTCCCAATTTTTGAAATCTTTTTGAATTAAAAACACAAAAACCGCTTAAATCCATCAAAAAAAGTAGAGGAAAACGATGGAAAGTGAAGTTAAAAAAAGTGAAAGAATGGAATGAGAGGAATCCGAAAATGGAATCGATACAACTGACGGAACTTTGTAGAAACAACTTTAAATCATATAAGAAAACATGGAAACATTATTAGTAATCAACAGCATCCTAGTCGGCATTAGTGCCTACTTCCTAAAGAACTTCCATACCGAGTTCAAGGAGTTATCCAAAAAGGTTGGAAGACTGGGCGAAAAAGTAAAAGGTATTTCAGTAAAAATTAACTCACGGTTTCGATCCAATAAATTAAGATAGAAATCCTAAACACCAAAAATCAGATGAATGTAGGAAAGATCATGGTACTCGTAGGACTAGCAGTAATCACAAGTAGTTACGGTTATTCAGTTTACAATTCACAGTACAAAATTGCCATAACAGCAACAGGGAATGTTTACAAAGTAACGAAACAAGGGTTGATATTGAAGATAAAATACAATATCAAAAACCCTACAGGGATCACATTAAAAATGTCACCCCCCTTGATTGTAATAACTGGCGATAGTACACAATTGGCAACAAGTAATATGCAAATTATCGACATTCCCGAAAGCGCACGGGATAACAGCGGTAAAATCATCTTACACGCTACACAGGAAACGGGCAATATTGAAGCGGAAATTACTGTACCGTGGGTGAACCTTGCAGAATTTGCCCCCTCTATAGTTACCCGCTATTTGAAGCCAAATCCTGACCCAAAGAAAAAGGTTGAGAAAATACAAGTGACAATAAATGTCTATTCTCAAATCTACACACTAGCGGGGCGGATTCCCTATCAACAGGAATCAAAGATGTTCCTATGAGAACGGGCAAAAGGGGAATTAAAAACGGATTAGAATTTAACCACCTATTCCCCAAGGCAGAAGGGAATAACATAGTTGCAAAACAGTACGCAGAACTTTCCGATACAGTGGACTTAATGCAACGTGTTATTCTCCAAACCTTAAACGACACCAAACAAATTGCAAAATTGCTCAAAGGCAAAACTCTAGAGCAAAGCTGTGCAAATGTGTGGAACTTCTGTTTTACCCATTTGCAATATGAGAAAGACGAGCATAACAAGGAGCAAGTACGACGACCCGCCAGAACATGGCTAGACAGAAATAAGGGTGTTGATTGTGATTGTATGACGGTGTTTATCTCATCTATCCTTACCAACATGGGAATCCCTGTACTAATCCGCCTGACAAGATACAAGGCTACAGATTTTGAACACGTTTACCCAGTTGCACTAATCGGAAACAAAACAATAATCATGGATGCAGTAGTGTATCAATTTAACTACGAAGTCCCTTACACACAAAAAAAAGATATACCAATGGAATTACAGTATTTGAATGGGTTCGACGATGACGAAGATTACGACGGATTCAATGGTAACGATGACTTTGAAGAATCTGAAAACGATTTTTTATTAGGTCTTGACGGTAAAGAAAAGCGTCAGCAAAGAAAACAGGTAAGGCACGAAAAAAGAGAAGTGAAAAAGCAAAACAAACCGCCACTTAAACAGCGTGTAGTAAATGCAGTTCACAAAGTAAACAAGTTAAACCCCGCAACGGCACTTTTAAGAGCAGGAATCTTGGCAAGTATGAAACTAAACGTTATGCGTGTTGCTTCCAAACTTCGCTACTCTTATTGGACAGACGAACAGGCAAAAGCTAACAATGTGGATGCGTGGGAAGCATTTAGAAAACTGCAAGCAATCAGAACAAAACTTGAAAAGATTTTCTACGGAGCAGGAGGACAACCCGAAAACCTGAGAAAAGCAATTTTGACAGGAAGGGGAAACCGTAAAGGATCGGCGGGTATTACCAGCCTTAGAGGATTCGGAGAAGTAGCACCTTCACCCAATGAGCATGATCTCATAGCGATCATTGGAGAGGATCAGTACTTTGACGAGTTCTCAGAGGTAAAACCAAGTACAGGAATTAACGGATTCAATGGATTGGGTGAGCCAGTAACGGCAACAGCGATTGCGACAGCTTCGGGAATTATCGGAGCAATTGCAGGACTACTCAAAAGTGTGGGAAGTATTTTCAAGAAAGGATCAAAAGAACATCAAGAGGAAGTTGTAGCGGACAACACCGACAAAGAAGAAGAAAAAGCAAGTCCCTACAATCAAGAAGCAATTGCAAAAGAGGTTTCAAAATCTCAAAGTTCCGATTCTTCCGATACTTCGGCATCTTCCGAATCCTCTGATTCTTCCGATTCTTCCAATTTACCCGCTGTTATTCCCTCCAACAATCTCCCCGCAACAACGGCAGATTCTAGCGGTTCGCAAGATTCAGCAGATAACGGAGTAATTGACATGACCGATCAGGATTTGACCGATAACGGAACACCTCAACAGCGAAGCATGGAGAAAGGAGCAACCGCCCCAACTCCGACGGGTTCGGGCGGAATCAAACAATGGATGTCGGATAATCGGTTTGCCACTTACGCAATTGCAGGGGTTTTGATTGGCGGTGCTATTTGGATTGGAACGGCTTACAAAAAGAGCAAAGAACGGGAAGCCGAAACAGCCAAAATGCGAACACGAGGGTTCAACGGATTGGAGGGAATCGACGGACTGGATGGGGCGAGAAGACCAAAAAGAAAACCAACAGCAAAGAAGAAACCTAAATCAACACCATCAAAAACGCGAAATACGAAACAGACATCAAAAAAGAGAAAAGTAAAAACGGTTGCCCGTAATTCCAAAACGGGAAAATTCATCCGACGGGTGGATTTGCTTTAAAACAATCATTTAAAAACAAATAAAATGGCAAAGAAAAATAAGAACCCCATTGCCAAGGCAGGGGAAAAACACAAAAAGTTCTTCGAGCGATACAATGCAAGAGAGACCAAAGGGTTAAAAAATGGCGGAAACGCTTTACTTAAAACTACTGTGGATGTTGTTGGAGCAACACTAGGGGCGGGACTTGGTTCAGCTTTGGGTAAAGGTTCAACGATTGCAGGAGTTTTACTAATCGGAACAGGACATTTGGTAGGTGACAAATCGGGTATTCTCAGAATGCTTGGTACAGGTTCACTCATCTATGGAATGGCTAAGATTTTTGAGAATGCAAACTTAGCAGGAACAGTAAACGGTGTAACACTTGAAGGGGAAACCTCAAAAGCAAAAACACGACTTGTTGCCTTCAAAGATGAAGCACTTGCAACGTTCCACTTAGATAAAGTTTTTAAGAAAAAGACAGGCACAACAACCGATACAACAAGTACAACAGCCAGTACGTCCACGGACACAACAGCGAGTACAACAGTTGGTTCAATCGACTTATCAGCACTTGACTTTTTCGACAACTTTAACGAGCAAGAGGCACAGGATTTTCACGCTCAATTGAATGCTTCACCCGATTACCTTGACGATGAATCGGACGACTACACAGTTAATGAAGCACCAAGCGAACAAGAACCCGAATTTGCTTACCGAATCATCGACGAAGACAAAGACCCCGATTTTTCAAAAATGTAGGGACATAGTCCCTTTCCTATTGACGTTCGGAGGTGAAAACTTAACCAAAGCAGACCTAAATCACCGCTTAAATCAAAGTAGTAAAGCAACAATGTTGCCGACTATGTCGCAAATCAATAATTAGTTAATTAATAATCACCGCCTAACGGCGGTACTTAAATCAATGAATCATGTTAAATGAATTTTTAAACTCAGAGTACAATAACGCAGGAGAATTGTACGGAATCGATGCAGAAAAATTGGCACGTATCGCGCACAGCGCAACACCAGTTGAAAAAGCACAAATTGTAAAAAAGATTGCACAGCAAGGACAAATCCAAGCCTCACGAGGATCAAGAAAGGATTTTGAAAAACACTTCGCAATGCTTCCAAAACACATCAAGGATGAACTTGGAAAAGGGAATTTGAGACTTTCAGATTATACCATCTATTCGATCAAACAAATTAATTCCAAAACAATTAAAATGTTTGAACCGCAAGACGACAAAGAGGTGGGAGTAAGAAACGTTGCCAATGCCAAGTTACCTAAGAACATGGTAATGGTTGTTTCGGGAATCTTTCTTTTGACAGGAAAAAACGAAGCACCGACCAATCCAGAAGGTAGAAAATCAATTGAGTTCAAAAGTGTCGGAACTGTAAACGCTGTTTGTAACGGGGAATTTTCTTTCAAAGCAAACCGAAAACAATTAATTCCTGAGAACCAAGCAATCAGATGTTTTGCAACTGATAACAATCAAACTATTCCAATGGGTTACTATCCTTTAGACAACCCAAGATTGGTGAACGATGATGAATTAATTGAATTTACCGTTGAACTTGGTACACAATTAAACATCGACCCTGACCAATGGTTATATGTGGGATTGGTTGGAACAGTAACAACCCCTTAACTCGATAATCGAGGATAACTAAGGAAGACTTAAATATCACTTAAATCAAGAAAGAGGGGAAGGAAAAATAGAACAGGGTTTTAGACCCCCTTCCCCTTGATTTTTTTCATTCAAATGTTCAATTAGAAACGGGTCTATGACCCATAATCATATTAGCCATGAGTTACAAACACAACCTTATCAAAGAGCGTTTTGATTTAACAATTTCAGCAGAAGATCAAACTTTCAAAGACAGCTTTGAATTGGACAAGAACGCAAAACGATTAATCGGAATCGCTCTAACGTCTGATCGTGACGATTTGATGTTTTATAGAGGAAGTCAAAAAATCCTGTTAAACGACATCGAACTATTCCCCGAAGGCTTTGAAAGTAAATTGCTTTTATCGGGTTTAAACGTTGCACCTGATTGTAGAATGATTACAGTGGGGGAACTCGAAACAGGAAACGGAAAAGTAGATATTTCCTATACCGACAAACCCCATGATCTAGCAAGATTTGTTCCCTACCGTGTTACGATCTATACGTTTTGTATTGTCGAATTTGAAGAAAAATAGTAAAAACTTAAATCCTTTCCTAACCATGAAAAAGACAATCATCCATCAAATTGAAATCGGTGAAAGAAATCTAAAGTCTTTGATTCAAATAAAATTACCACGAAACACCAAAAAGGTAACAGGAATCAAAGTAACAGCAAATGCCTACGATACCAATATGATAATTCTAACCGAAGAAATTGGTTGGTTATGGTTGAAAGTTGCCGAGAAAAGAGATGTGTTTTTTGCTGAGATTGTAAAAACGAATTTAACTCAAAACGATTGGTATTCTTATGATTTACCATTTGTAAAAGACACCCACGGAAAAATCGGACTTAAAACCAATACCACCTATCCGATCTCATTTGGACAAGGTAGAGCGTGGATAGACGGAACAAAGGATGAGTTTTTTTCAATCGAGGTATTGCCCGAAAATTTAATCATAGAAGGGTATTACACCAATACACTCACCAGTTTAAGGGGCGGATATACAGTCAATATTTATTTAGCAATTGAAGTATGACAGAAGGGATTGCAATAGAGATAGCCAAACAAAAAATGTTGGAACTCGCAGTAGGTGAAAATTATATTCTAAGATACAGACATTTCAATCTTTTAGCAGGAGTAGAAATTACAATAAAGGCTGACAATGATTTGATGCTTTTACTCTGTCCTGACGACAATGTGTCTGTCAACTCTAAAACGGGTTGGTACAATGTACAAGATCACAGCCTAAACGAAATGCAATACATACATACTGGGAAAATAACGGTTAAAAATCAATCCGAAAATTCAGCTCTACAAGTCAAATTTTTACAAGTAATCCCAAAACATAAATAACACTTAAATCACAATGGAAGATTTTGAAGCAACAGCAAAAAACCGTAACGGGGGAAAAGTCCACAACGAACCTTTTTCAAAAGATCGGATGGAATCAATTAAACGGATCGTTGCCAATTATGCAAACCAAGGAAGAAAAAAACGGTTTTCAATTTCGGTAGACAGCGAACTAATTGTACCCTCAACAACGGACATCGATATGTTTGATGATTATTTAGACTTTATCGATTCACATACCCGAAATATTGAAGTACGGCTTTATTTCGGGGATTCACCCAACGCGAACCGTTACCTTTTTTATTTGAAAGAACCCGCCTTGGATGGATTCAACAAAGAAAAGGAACGATTTCAAGAAGAGGGGGACGTAGATAAAAAAATTGAGGATGCACTCGTAAAGCAAAGCCTAGAAACCGAAGTTGTATTGCTTCGCAAGAAAGTAAAACGCTTGAAAAGAAAGGTAAATGATTACGAGGCGCAACTGGGAGAAAAAGGAACGGACGTAAAAGAACTTCTTTCACAAGGTTTGCAGTTGTACGGAGAGTACAAAAGTAAAACACCACCGCCCCCAACTCCTGTACATGGTTTACCACACGCAGAAGTAGAAATTGAAGCAGAATTTTCTGAATGTGATAAATTCTATCAGGAGTTAAAAGAAAACTATTCGGAACAAGAATTACAAAAAGCACTAAAGTCATGGGAAATCTTCGCAGAATACCCCGAACTAAAACAAGAATTTACAGCAATTGTTCAACAAAAATCAAAGAAAAATGGAAAAGTATAAATTCAGTATCTCAATTCAAGCAGATACACAAAAAGAAGCATTTGAAAAAGCAAAAGCAGTAGCGGAACTGGCTAGTTATCTGTCAGCAGAAACACTCACAGCACTTGCAAACGTCGTTAAAAATGATCCTTCAAAGGTGGCACTTGCAAAGAAATTTCTAGGGATTCGGTAAAACGAATCTTTAGAATTTGCTAGACACTAACGACCTAACAATTAATCAAAATTTCCCTAACACCAAATTGAACACTTGCGATGAAAAAGCGAAAAAAACCGTTAAGCGGAGCAACTTACTCACCGCCCTATTATCCATACTATCCGCCACCGAATAACCCGATGGTAATTGAT
>CAIUKX010000669.1 GCA_903899795.1 uncultured Flavobacteriales bacterium | reverse complement strand
CGTTTGTGCAATTCGAATCAATTCTTCTTTGGTTTGAATGCCTGATTCCGAGATGAGAATTTTATCCTTTGGAAGAAAATCAAAAAGCTCAATGGATGTTTCAATATCGGTTTTTTGCAATTTTAAATTACGGTTATTAACCCCAACTATGTCGACTTGATCATTGATTTTTGTCAGTTGGCTTTTTTTGTGAAATTCCATGATAACTTCCAATCCCAACGTTTGAGCGAGAATCGTAAAATGCAAAGCTTCCTGTTCGGTTAAAGCTTCAGCGATCAGTAAAATTGCATCCGCTCCAATCGCCTTAGCTTGAAAGATCTGAATCTCATCGATGATGAATTCTTTTCTCAAAACTGGAATAGAAACATTTTTTTTGACTTCGATCAAATCGTCAATGGATCCACCGAAAAATTCGAAATCGGTCAGAACAGAAATTCCCGCTACACCAGATTCTGTATATTCTTTTGCTAATAAACCGGCATTAATTTCCTGACGAATGGCTCCAGCACTTGGTGATTTGCGTTTAATTTCTCCAATGATTCCAAATTCTTTAGCTTGAATCGCTTCCTTCATGGAAATCACTTTTTCGTTGAAGAGCGGAGAATTCTCAAAATCCTTTAACTTGAATTCTTTCTTGAGAAGATCAACTTCCTTTCTTTTTTGTTCGAGTATGGTGTCTAATATTGTCATTTTAGAGATGTTTGATGTTTGTACTTTTGCCTAATGCCTATTTATTTTTCCAAAACCCTGACCGCTTCGCCACTTTTGATAAACGAAATAGCTTTCCCGAACAAATCTTGAATCTTTTCTTCGGGATGGTAACATTGAAGTGCAACAGCCGTATTAGCTGCAACAACATTCATTTGTGATTCCGTGCCTTTTCCATTGAGAATATTTCTCAAAATGGCAGCAGCCTCTTGAATTGAATTTCCCGAATGAATGGATGTTGGGTCAATCGCTTGTAAATTGAAACTTCCTGCGTTGATATTTTCGTCTATTGTACCTCCGAGAATGCGTGTTTGATCCGTAAGTGTTAATTCATCGTAACCGTCCATTCCGTATACAATACGGTATTCTTTGCGTTCGTCTTTCAGAATATGCTGGAAAATTTTCGCTAATTCTAAATTAAAAGTTCCCGTCAATTGATGTTGCGGTTGTACTGGATTTACCAAAGGACCAAGTGAATTAAAGAAAGTTCGGATGCCTAGGCTTTTTCGTAAAGGCCCGACTTTCATTAAAGTAGGATGAAACAAAGGAGCGTGTAAGAAACAAATATTGGTTTCCTTTAATTGTTTTTCAAGCTGTTTGATGTCATTTGTAAATGTAAATCCCAGTTCCTCTAATACATTGGATGAGCCGCAGGAAGAACTGACTCCGTAATTTCCGTGCTTGATGACTTTATAACCCATCGAAGCCAGTACGAATGAAGTTGTTGTTGAAATATTGAAACTGTTTTTACCATCTCCTCCCGTTCCGCAAAGATCGATTGCATCTGAACCATCTAATTCAACAGGTAATGTCAATTCTAAAAGCGCTTCTCTGAATCCTTTGATTTCTTCTAGTTGAAGTCCGCGCATTTGAAGTCCGACAAGTATGGCAACGATTTGTGCATCATTGATTTTTTCCTGAGCAATTGCATAGATAATTTCTTTTGCTTCTGAAAATGTCAGTGCTTGTCTTTCGATTATTTTATTTAATATGTTTTTCATTGATGTTTGATGTTGAATTTTATTGTTGAATGATGTTATTTGCTACTGGTTGATCGCGATCAAACACTACTGTTTTTTTACTAACCAATTAGCAATCATTTTTCGACCATCAGGAGTAAGAATAGACTCGGGATGAAATTGAACACCGGAAATGTCATGAACAGTATGTCGAATTGCCATGATTTCATTGTCTTCTGAAAGTGCTGTTGTAATCAATTCCGAAGGTAATGTCTCGGCGACTTTCCAGCTATGGTATCTACCAACTTGAAATTCATCAGCTATTCCTTCAAATAATGGATCTTTGAAAGTCAATTTTGCAAGAGAAGCTTTGCCGTGAACCGGAGTTGAGCATTGTTCGAGCTTTCCGCCAAAAACTTCTGCGATGGCTTGATGACCTAAACACACACCTAACATCTTTTTGTTTCCCGTGTATCGTTTGATGACAGATAGTAATTCTCCGGCTTCACTTGGTATTCCTGGTCCCGGTGATAATAATATCGCATCGCATTTGTCCAGTTCTTCATAATTGATTTGATTGTTTCGTTGAACGATTACCTCATCGTTTGTGCATTCGCGAAAATAGCGAACTATATTGTAAACAAAAGAGTCAAAATTATCTATTACTGCTACTTTCATATCTAGGATTATTTAGAATGGGATGAAATACTACTTGCTTGTTGCTGACTGTTTTCTACTGATTTTGAAATCGCGGTTCTGACAGCTCTTAATTTGTGGTGAACTTCTTGTGTTTCATTTGTCGGAATGGAATCAATCACAACGCCAGCACCAGCTCTGTAGTGTAAAACATTGTTTTTGCTCAGAATACTTCGGATCACGATTGCCATGTTTAAGTCTCCCTTTGCTCCAATGATTCCGATAGCTCCACCGTAAAAATCCCGCGTTGATCGTTCGTATTTTGAAATGAGTTCCAAGGCCTTTGGTTTCGGTGTTCCTGAAAGTGTCCCGGCAGGAAACGAACTGTTCAATAGCTGAAAGGCATTCAATGAATCGACCATGCCGGTTACTTTGGATACCAAGTGAATCACATGGCTGAAGTGTTGAACTTCTTTGTAGGTTTCAACTTTGACGGTATGACAATCTTTACTCAAGTCATTTCGGGCTAAATCGACGAGCATTGTATGTTCAGCATTTTCTTTTTCGTCATTGATCAGAAAATAGATACGTTCTTTGTCTATGCTAGCTTCACCGGTTTTGGGAACCGTACCGGCAATTGGGTGAATTTCAGCTTTACCATTTCCGATTTTTAGTTGTGCTTCCGGTGATGAACCGAAAAGACGATATTCTTCAAAATCAAAATAGAATAAATAAGGAGAAGGGTTTAGTCTTCTTAATTGTCTGTAAATCTGAAAGTCATCTCCGAAAAATGATTGGCTGAAAGCATTTGAAACTACGATTTGAAATACATCGCCACGCTTACAGTGTTCAATAGATCGATCAACCAGTTCTGTGAATTCTTCATCCGTAAAATCAAATTTTTCTTCTCCAACGGTTTCGAAAGGAAGATCCGTAAAAGGACGTTTGCTTAATAAAGATTCGATTTCTGTTAGGTTTAAATTCTCTTTTTGAAAGCTGTTGGTAAGAATTTCACCATTATCTCTGAAATGATCAATCATTATAACGTATTTGAATACGAACAAGTGTACATCGGGTAGTTCCAAAGTACTACTTTTCTTCTCAATATGATTTTCGTCAAGTAAAGCAAATTCAAATCCGATTCTTCCGAAGAAACCATTATAAGCAGGCGAGTTATCCTGGAATCCGAACGAGTTCAAAATTGTTTGAATTTGTTGAGCAACTGAAATATTCGGAAGGATTGTGATCACTTCATTTCTGAATTCACTGTGAATCACTATTGTATTATTTTCAACTTTAATCTCTACGATAGGATCGAGTCCGATGAAAGATTTACTGTCACTTCTGGAATGATAATCGTTACTTTCTAACAGGCAAGTCTTGCGGTAATGATTGCGAAGTGACATATAAATTTCAACCGGTGTATGTACATCCGCATTAAATGAACGGGTTTGTGTATAAATATTCATGGGTATTATTTTTTTATTTTGTTGGGGATGAATGAAAAATTGGGAACAAAAAAAGCGGCTTGTCGTGTAACAAGCCGCTTTTATAAAATCTTATAGAGAATTACAAATTAGCACCAAGCACACCAACTATCCGTTGTGCGCCACCAAAAATTTGTATTTAAAATTGTTCTTTTCATTGCTGAGGCAAATGTTTTCACTTTTTTTTGGATAAAACAACACTTTTGTCAATTATTTTTTTTCTCTTTGTGACAAATAAGAAATAACGATGTTTTTTAACTCTTCAGATATTTGGTGGCTTTTGAATTTGAATTAAGTACGTTCGGATCCAACTGCATACCACTATTTTGACCCGTTTCGTACTTCGAGACGGGTTTTTTTATTGCCATTAAAGCACACAAAAGATGAAATTGATTCAGAAAATTAAAGAAACGAAGAGACCTTTTTTAATCGCAGGTCCTTGCAGCGCAGAATCGCCTGAGCAGGTGATGAATGTTTCAATAGAGATTGCCAAAAATGGGAATGCTCATATGCTGAGAGCCGGGATTTGGAAACCAAGAACTCGTCCGGATTCATTTGAAGGAATGGGAGCAATTGCTTTGCCTTGGCTAGTTGAAGCTGGAAAGGAAACAGGTTTACCGGTGACGACAGAAATTGCGAATCGTCATCATGCTGAATTGGCATTAAAAGCAGGAATTGATGTGCTTTGGATTGGTGCAAGAACGACGGTTAATCCATTTGCGATTCAGGAAATTGCGGATGTGTTACGAGGTGTTGATATTCCTGTGATGGTGAAGAATCCTGTTAATCCGGATTTGGAATTGTGGATTGGAGCCTTCGAACGATTGGAAAAAGCAGGGATCAAAGAGTTAGCTGCAATTCATAGAGGTTTTTCAATTTATAAACATCCGAAATATAGAAATGTACCTACATGGGAATTGCCGATTGCTTTGCGGGAGCGCTTACCGAATCTTCCGGTGATTTGCGATCCGAGTCACATTACAGGTAGAAGAGATTTGCTACTAGAAGTTTCTCAAAAAGCGATGGATTTGAATTTCGACGGATTGATGATTGAAACACATCCTAATCCTGATAAAGCATGGTCGGATGCAGCTCAGCAAGTTACTCCGGAGGGATTGAAAGCAATTATTGATAATTTGGTAATGCGTTCTACAGCTATTTCTGCTTCAGATGCTTCAGTTTTAGATGAATTGAGACATAAAATCACGAGTTTGGATGATCGTCTTTTTGATTTGCTTTCAGCCAGAATGAGTTTGAGCGAAGAAGTCGGACTTTTCAAAAGAGAACATAATATTACGATTTTGCAGCAAGAACACTGGACACGTTTGATCGCTTCACGCTTGGCAAAAACAGATGATTACAAACTTACTGAGCGTTTTGTTCGTCAGATAATGGATGCAATCCACCAGGAATCCATTCGTCATCAAACGAAAGTGATGAATAAAAAAGCATAAAAGCATGAAAAAAATTATTCAACCGGGAAAGCGAAAAGGTGCAATTGCGATTCCAGCTTCGAAAAGTGACGGACAGAGAGCCGTTCTGGCTGCTGGTTTGGCAGAAGGAAAAAGTCGGTTGGTGAATATCGGTGAAAGTCATGATGAACTGGCAATGCTGTCGACCATTCAAAAGTTGGGTGCCAAAGTTGAGTATCTGAATTCCAATCTGATTGAAGTGGAAGGAATATCAGAATTTCCAAAAGAAGCTGAAATCAATGTAGGTGAAAGTGGTTTGGGTGTTCGTTTAATCACGAGTGTTTGTGCAGCACATGAAGGTATTTATATGATTTATGGCAAAGGATCACTGGAGAAACGACCTCTGCTTTTTTTCGAAGAAACATTACCGAAATTTGGTGTTAAAGTTCAGTCGAACGGAGGATTGATTCCGTTAGAGATTGAAGGACCGATGAAGGGTGCGGAGATCGATATGGATGGAAGTCAAAGTTCTCAATATTTATCAGGATTGTTAATGGCTTTGCCTTTGATTAAGGATGAAAGTCGTTTACATGTTTCCAATTTGAACAGTTTACCTTATGTTCAGATGACGTTGAATACGCTCCGTAAATTCGGAATTGAAATTCTTCATCAAAATTTTGAGGAATACCTCATTCGTGGAAATCAACATTATATACCGACAACCTATACCATTGAGAGTGATTGGAGTTCAGCCAGTTTTTGGTTGGTGGCTTCGGCTTTGGGTATGAACATAGAATTGACCGGTTTATCGATGACCAGTTTACAAGCGGATAAGCAAATTTTGGAAGCTTTCGAAGCCGCAAATTGTGTGTTACGTTATGAAGAAAACAGGTTGCGGATGGATGGGCGAAATAGGAAACCGTTTCAGTTTGATGCAACGCATTGTCCTGATTTGTTCCCTGCTTTGGTAACGTTGGCTTGTCTGTGTGACGGGCGATCTGATATTAAAGGAGTCAATCGATTGAAGCATAAGGAGAGTGATAGGGGATTGGTGTTACAGGAGGAATTCGCTAACATTGGGGTGATCATTGTTTTGGATGACGATACGATGCACATCCATGGAAAAACAAGTATTGAAGGAGGAAAAGTGAGTTCACACAACGATCATCGAATTGCGATGTGTTTTGCGATAGCGGCCTTGTTTGCTGATGATGAGATAGAAATTCAGGGTGCTGAAGCTGTTGCCAAGAGTTATCCTCAGTTTTGGGATCACTTGGAACAATTGGAGTTTATCTAGTTGAATCAATAATCGCAAGTCTTTACATCTTTTGTCCTAGACTCTTGTGTCTTTTTTCTATCTTCGCAATTCAAATCACATACGTATGTCAATTGAAGTATCACATCTTTCAAAATATTATGGGGAGCAAGCTGCTGTAAGAGATATTTCCTTCTCGGTTGCTAAAGGTGAAATTGTTGGTTTTTTGGGTCCGAATGGTGCCGGAAAATCGACGACAATGAAAATCATTACTGGTTTTATTCCTGCAAGTTCTGGTGAAGTAAAAGTGTGTGGTTTACCGGTTGATGTTGACTCATTAAATACGCGCCAATTGATTGGTTATTTACCGGAACATAATCCATTGTATCTGGATATGTATGTAAAAGAGTATTTGGAGTTTGTAGGTAAAATCTATAAAGTTTCAGATGTTCGGGACCGTGTTTCCGATATGGTGAAATCTGTTGGTTTGGAAGTTGAACAAAATAAAAAAATTGGAGCTTTATCCAAAGGATATCGCCAGCGTGTAGGTTTGGCTCAGGCAATTATTCATGATCCGCAAGTACTTATTCTGGATGAACCTACTTCAGGTTTGGATCCGAATCAATTGGCTGAAATCCGTGAATTGATCAAACAGATCGGTAAACAAAAAACTGTAATGCTTTCAACACACATTATGCAAGAGGTTGAAGCGATTTGTGACCGAGTTGTGATCATTAATAAAGGTCAGATTGTTGCTGACGACAAAGCTTCTATACTTCAGGTTAGTGTGAATAGTCAAACTGTCTATGCTGAATTCGAAGGAAGTGTTTCGAAAAATCTATTGACGAAAATCAAAGAGGTTAGAAAATTTGAAAGCGTTGGAAGCGGTTGGTTACTGGAAGGAGACGGAGAACAAGATTTGAGAAAAATCATTGCGCAATTCGCACAGCAAAACGATATTTTGGTTCTTTCTTTACGTACGGAGGAAAAAACTTTAGAGGAAGTCTTCAAAGAGTTGACAAAGTAGCTTAACTTTTGATTTCTAATATGAAGCGCTATTTTGTTGAACTTTCCTACAATGGAACTTCTTTTTTTGGTTGGCAGCGTCAACCCCGACAAATTTCAGTTCAGGAAGAAATCGAAAATGCGTTTACAAAATTAAATTCCAATAAACCGATTCAAGTAGTAGGTTGTGGACGCACGGATACAGGTGTTCATGCGCATCATTATATTCTCCATGTGGATTTAGAAGATTCGTTTGAGATGGATCAACTGGTTTATAAGCTGAATAAAATTTTGCCGAATACCATTGCTATTCGTGCTATCCATGAAGTATCAATGGAGCAACATGCGCGATTCAGTGCAACTTCAAGGACTTATCGCTACTTTTTACATTCAAAAAAAGATCCGTTTCAACTGGATTCAAGTTTGTATTTTGCTTTTCCTTTGAATTTTGAAGCCATGAATAAAGCGGGTGAATTAATACTTGGAACACATGATTTTACTTCATTTTCCAAAGTGAATACAGATGTCAAAACAAATATTTGTAAGGTTTCAAAAGCAAAATGGGAAAAGGTGGATGATCATACTTTCTATTTCGAAATTACTGCTGATCGATTTTTACGGAACATGGTCAGAGCAACTGTTGGAACGTTGATTGAAATTGGATTGGGAAAGATGAAACCGGAAGAAATTATAGATGTCCTTCAGGCAAAAGATAGGGGAGCAGCGGCAATATCCGTTCCTGCTCATGGGTTGTTTTTGTGGGAGGTGAAGTATTGAATTTTATTTTCGTACGGACAGGTCGCGACCTGTCCGTACGAAAAAAAAATCTATTCAGCAATAAATAAATAATTGTTTTTATTTACTTTTAAGATCAATAAATATTTATAGTT
>CAIUKX010000668.1 GCA_903899795.1 uncultured Flavobacteriales bacterium | reverse complement strand
GTTATGAGCAAAGCTAAGGCTGGTATGAGTTAGGTGTATATTAGGTGATTTTATATTAAATATTATTCATTCCAACGGGATCACTTTGGTTAACTGAAACCCTTGATAGTCAACACTTTCAAGGGTTTCTTTTTTATTTGTGGCAGAATTTGTGGCAGTTTTCTTAAGCTCTCTTAATTCTCTGAAAGCCTTTACAGTAAATACTTTCATGGTTTTGTAATTAAAATAAAAAAGGACGGTCAGATTTTGACCGTCTTTTACTATAAATATCTAGATTATTATTTCCCGTATCGCCTATCCCACTCCTTCTGCAACAAGTCTGCCTTTTCATCCTGAGTTGCTTTCACATAAGCTCTAAATGTAGTTTGTGAGCGGTGCCCTGTGATAGCCATAATCACAGATTCGTTTGTGCCATTCAGAAACTCGTTTGTCGCAAAGCTCCTTCTGCAACAGTGCGTAGTTAAACATCTCCATTTCTTGAAGGTTACCGTCTCAACCTTATACTCCCTTGTAGTGCGCTTTTCAAACTCTTTTTGTAGAGAAGGAATCTTTTCCCCAATTTCCTTCAGGTAGTCATTGAACTTTTGTGAAGATGGGCACTTAGGTAGACCATCCGGGTACTTCAATAGAATTTGTTTTACTAATGGGTGAATTGGTATAACAACTTTCTCACCTACCTTTTGTTGAATTGTTCTAATCCTTGATTCTATGAAGTTTTTCTGACTGAGTCTGGAGAAATCTGAGTGGCGCAGGCCGCTCCAACAGCCAATCACAAACATATCTCTAATATATTCATGTCTTGATGATTCTGGATTTTTATAATCCATCAAATCATTGATTTCAGCTTCATTCAAATAGATGTTGTCACTCTCTTCACGGATCACGTTGATTTTTAGGTTAGCAAATGTCTCATTAGAAATGAGCTTCTTTTGCTTCGCATATGAAGCCATCAACATGAAAGTTTGTAAGTACTTACTTTTTGTATTGAGTGCTAATTTCTTTACTTCCACCAGATAAGTTTCAAACTCATCTATCAGGTCTTGATTAATCTGGTCAAGATGGAATTTTCGTCTCTTGGCTACTTCAAAACATTCGAATGCTTGTTTGGCACTACAATAAGGTTTAATGCTATCACGCTTAATCAGCATTTTTTTATCAGACAGTCTTCGTCCGGTTTTGGTGTCATCAATCATACGCTGGAAGAAATCCAGAATTAGCACTCGATCATTTTTTTCAACAACGATATTCTTCCTTTTGGCACCACCTTTAGTTGCCTTCTTTAGTAAATCTGGGGTGATATTTTCATAGCCAATTTCAATCTCCAATTTTTCAAACGCATCACGAATCTTCTGCTCTAGCTTGTTCAGCCGTCCTATCAACATTGCATTATCAGAGTTTTGCTTCGGCTCAAACTTTTTGTTGTTCCACTCAGAAGTGTGGATGCTTTCACCGGCTTGCAATATGAGTCGGTTACAACACCATACTATTGTGTAATAGATGGATGTAATGCCCTCATGTTTTGGGTTTCGTATGTACTTGTTAAGTTTCATTTCTTTTTGGTTTTAAATGCAAATGCATCTAAATCACTCTTTTTAAAAAGATACTTACGACCAGTGCCGCCGTTAGCAAGTTTGCCTTCTTTAACCCTTGTAATTAATGTGCGAGTGCATACATTACAATATTCTGCGGCTTCTTCTAGTGTCTTTATTTCATCGGAAGTATTGCCGAGGCCATAGTAAGGAACCTTTTTCAATTCCTCCGCAACTATCTCTCGAACAACCTCTTTTAATTCAAGAGTTTGCATAAATACCATCGAGTTTACGTTAAACATATTGGACATAGAGTATCAGTTTAATTTTAAGCAGTATGATTTAGACTTATTCGTCACTATTGATAAAAAAATGATAGGGTTTATAGGATAACTTCTGGGTATTGTTACAACTGAGAAATTAAAAATCTTCCCAAAAGTTGTCCAATGATACCAGTGTCAGTGAGACGTCATCAAACCCTGTCGGAAGCCCCCAGTTGCCATTTGGCAATTCTTCCAACTGGTCTGTGTTACTGATAATTTTCCCATCAACCGTTAACTCGATTTTACCTTCTATCTCCAGTTCCTTGCCATCACTCAGGATAACAACTACTTTGTGTGCGAGAAGCTTTGCAGACAATTCCTCGTCAGTCGTTGAATCGTCTTTTTCATATTTTTCTAGGTATTTGCGATATTCATCCTCATTGCTGCCATCCTGATCTGCGGTTGGTTCGCTTGATGTAGTCTGGTCAGTGGTTTCAACATCAGTAGTAGGCGCAGACTGGTCAGGATCAGTTGTAGTTTCTGGGTTTGAATAGTCGGGGGCAGCTTTAGTTGGGGCTTTACATTTATCGCTTCCAGTTTGTGTATCAGGTTGGTTATCATCAACGTTTTCGGCTCTTTTTTGTTCGGCACGACAATCGTCATATGCTGTGCTAAGCCTATAGTTTTTATCCTTAGCCAGCATGTCCAGATATTTTTCATTACCAGGCTGTATCAACTTAAGGTAGCATTTGGCAGCATAATTGGTAATGCCAAACAATTCAGAAAGTTGTTCCTCCTTGTCATCACTATTAGTGATTGTTTTTAGCCATTTTTTACCCTCTGGTGTGGCGATATAATCTTTAGTAACCTTAATAAGCTCCGCTAAACACCGTGTCTCTTTATGTTCTTGGTATTGAAACGAAAGCAGGAACTCTATAATATCATTTTTGTGAATGTCGATGATATCAAGATTAATTTCAGTAAGCCCAAGTTCAAGAATAGCCTGCAATGCACAATACTGACTAATCACAAAGAACACGCCTTCAAATTCATATGCAACTGCATTTGTGTAGTACTTGAACCGTTTAATTGCATCATTGAAAAATTCAGGATTGATTGCATATTTCCATACACGTTGGAGAGTGCTGTCACACTTAACTTTGTCTGTATTGACCGTTTTAGTAATTGATGCTTTTAGCATTATATAATAAATTAATAGTTATGAAATAAGCAGACCTTCCCCGGTCGCATTTATGCGTTATTTTTTAATTAAATATGATTGGTTGAGTCTATCTTTATTATTTGCCTTTCCCTATTGAATGCTGTGACAAGGAGTAAATAAAGAATTAATGTTTGCTCGGAGGTGGGAATTGTACACGGTTAGCAGGAACCATCTTATTGGTTAATGCTATGAAAGAAGGTAATGCGACTGTTCTAATTGAAGTTAATAATGGGGACTGCTGGTTGAATAAACCGCAACGGAAGTTATGGCTGCTTGCGTCAAAGAGCTTGGAATAATTGGCTTTTTTTTGTGTCATTTTGTTATCCATTTTTGTAGTCCGTAGCTAACTGCTTACGGATGCAAAAATAGAAACCTTTAAACACATTAAATAATTATTTAATGTTATGTAACCTTCATAACGTTATGAAAGTTGGTAGTTTAAAATCTTAAATCAACTAACTCAGGTGGTAATGAAATTGAATAGGTGCCTTTAGCCGTATGATTGATTGTATAGTGATTTGAAATTTCAATTCCAATAGCATTACGTATTTCTTTGTTGATATTGGCTTTCAGATTCTTAAACACATTGTCGTTATCATTAGTTAGACTCAGGATTGTGTTTCTCGCATCATCCTCACTAACGTTCAATCGTACCTTTTTATAAAGTTCTAATAATTTTTCGAAATGGTCAGGCAGGTTTTCAAAAAGTACTCCTTCATTTCTTCCAAGGAAAAAGATATAGAGCATTTTCTGCCGAAAATCAAGTCTTAGTTCAATTTCAGATACATCCGTCTTTATATAAATTCTGAATTTCCCATTCTTGCCTTTTTCAACGATTAATGGGTAGGGTTCTTCAATTTTTTTAGTGCTTTTTTCATTCAGCAAATTTACTTTGAAAGTAAATTCATTTCTTATGAAGAAACTAAAAAAGAAATGGACGAATTAAATAATAAATTAAGAACAGAAAATCTTGAAG
>CAIUKX010000667.1 GCA_903899795.1 uncultured Flavobacteriales bacterium | reverse complement strand
TTAACCATTTTATCTGTTTCAATTATTGAAAATATCGATATGATTCGGGTTTTTCCTTTTGTGTTTTTGCATCGTTTATTGTCATAGGTTTGTTGAAATAATAAATTGATTTAATAACCTTGAATTATGAAAAAAATAGTACTCTTTCCGTTAATTTTTTTGGCTTTTTCGGCATTCTCACAAGACAATATTGTAATAAAAGTGGTGGCTGCCGGAGTGCCGGAAACTGCTACTGGTGATAATACAGATTATTCATCGGGTCATTCTCCTTTTATCTATAGCACTACTACCAATGGCAGTACAATAGATTTTGATTTTGATGTGACCAATACAACAGGAGCGGATGTGTCTTGGCGTGTCACTCGTTTCAATGAAGCGGATGTACCTTCTGATTGGTCTTCCAGAAATTGCTTCGGCGCGAATTGTTTTTTGATCAATTCTGCTAATCCTTGGTGTAGTCCTGACAATATTGTTACACCACCTAAAGTAAATCGACTTGAAATTGCAAACGGCGCAACAGCCAATATGTCTTTTCATGTTATAACTGGAAGTCAGGGCAGTGGTACTTACAAACTTTATTTAGGCAATGACTGTAATACATATGCCGACTCTGTAGAAATTCAAGTTAATTTTAGTGTTGGAATCGATGAAATAAATCCTTTTTCTCAGGAAATTAAGATTTCACCGAATCCTGTAAATGATGTTTTTTCATTTCAATTACCAAATCATTTAATTACGGGCTTCAGCATTATGAATATTGTTGGGAAAACACTTTATACCGGAGAAAATGAAGGTTCTGCTGATATTAATCTTTCAGATCTTCCAAACGGGATTTACTATTTACTTGTGAAAACAGAAACAGGTGGTATTTTATCACGAAAATTTATGGTCAACCATTAATGATTTCGGGTGATTTGTTGCTTTTTTGCTTAGATAGAAGGGCTTGTGTTTGATCATAAATCACCAGAATATTGTACTCCTAATGAAGGTGTATCGTGTAAAATATTCAGTTTAAATACTTGTAAATAAGTACTTTATAAATAAATTTGATTCAATATTTCGTAAATCTATTAATGTCGATAAATCTTGATTGCTCTAAAATTGTTTTTTTAAGTAATTTTTATTAATATATTTGTTTTGAACAATAATATCAATACCCTAGAAATATGAAAAAAATTATACTCAATTCTCTTGCTATTTTTGGACTTGCTTTCTCAGCGATGTCTCAAGATAATATCGTGATAAAAGTGGCAGCTTCCGGACAAGGAACAGAAAACCCTACAGGTGACAATACTGATTATTCATCTGGTCATGCTCCGTACATATTTAATACAACGAGCAACGGATCTACGATAGATATGGACTTCGATATCATTAATACGACCGGAGCTGCAATTTCTTGGAGATTGTCTCGTTTAAATGAATCAGATGTCCCTTCTGACTGGAGTTCTAGAAACTGTTTCGGACAGGTGTGTTTTCCTTCATCAACTCAAAACCCTTGGTGTTCACCAACAGGAAATGGAAATACATTGGATGTAGCTAATGGTGCTACAGGAAATATGTCATTTCACGTTACAGTTGGAACAGTTGGAACAGGAACCTACAAAATATTTTTCGGAAACGATTGTTCAAACTTGTTAGATTCAGTAGAAGTTCAAATCAACTTCACAGCTGGATTGAAAGATTTGAAACAGGCTCCGAACTTCACAATGTTCCCGAATCCTGCAAACGATAATGTTACATTGCAATTGAACAACAGTAAACCAGGATTGGTTAAAATTGTTGATTTGGTTGGAAATATTGTTTATTCTGAAGCTATTGCTGGTCAAGCTAAAATTGACGT
>CAIUKX010000666.1 GCA_903899795.1 uncultured Flavobacteriales bacterium | reverse complement strand
TCTCCCGGAGGAGTTTCGGGAATGTTTGTGCATGAACGTCACGCTGATCAACCTGAACTTCCTCGTTTCGGAGGTTGGTGGGGTCACGATAAAGCTACACGCTTTTTAATGGAACCAAGATTCAAACCCATGAAAGGTGCAGAAGGCTGGCAGTTGAGCAATGCTCCTGTACTAGGAATGGCTGCTCACAATGCTTCGTTGGATATTTTTGAAGAGGCAGGAATGGATCGCATTGGAACAAAAAGAGACATCCTGACAGCGTATTTGGAATTCATCATCGATTCAGTTTCGGAACAAAACAAAGAAAAATGTACGTTTGAAATCATAACACCAAGAGATAAAAAACAACGTGGAGCTCAACTTTCAATCTTAGTACATGGAAAAGCCCGCGCTTTATTCGATGCCCTGACTGAAGAAGGTGTTGTTGCCGATTGGAGAGAACCAAATGTAATTCGTGTTGCCCCTGCCCCACTTTACAACACATTTGAAGATGTATATTACTTTGGACAATTATTGGAAAAATCTATAAATAAGACACAAGACTATAAGATTCAAGACCATTCCTAATGAATTAGGAACTTAAAGACATTATTTACAATGAGTCTTTGAGCGAAACGATCTTATGTATTTTAGTCTTAAAATCTAAAAAATCACATGGAAAAAATAGGAATTGTAGGTGCTGGACTAGTTGGAAGTTTACAGGCGATCTTAATGGCAAAAAAAGGGTATGACGTAACCGTTTTTGAAAGCAGACCCGATTTAAGAAAAGCAACACTAATTGCTGGTAAGTCAATCAACTTGGCGCTTTCCGATAGAGGTTGGAAAGCTTTGCAGGCCGCTGGAATTGACGGAGACATCAAGGAAATGGCAATTCCAATGTACCAGCGTTGTATGCATGCTTTGGACGGTTCTCTTTCGTATCAGAAATATGGAAAAGACGGACAAGCTATCTACTCGGTTTCACGGGGTGGATTGAATCAAAAATTGATGAATTTAGCGGATCAGTACCCTTCGATTCACTATAATTTTGACAGAAGATGCAAAGATGTAGAACTGAATACTAACACATTGATCTTCGAAAACACAAGCAGCAATCAAGTTGAAAAACATTCATTCGATCGCATTTTTGCAACAGATGGCGCTTTCTCAGCAGTTCGTTTCCGAATGCAAAAAACGACCATGTTCGATTATTCACAAAAATACCTCGAACACGGATACAAGGAATTGGTGATTCCGGCAAACGCTGACGGTACTCATAAATTGGATAAAAACTGTCTGCACATTTGGCCGAGAGGTGAATTCATGATGATCGCTTTGGCTAATTTGGACGGTAGCTTCACCTGTACACTCTTCTTTCCGATGTATGGCGAAAAATCTTTTGATACAATCAACACGCCTGAAAAAGTAAGTGCTTTTTTCAACGAAACGTTCCCGGATGCAGTTCCATTGATGCCCACTTTATTGAACGATTACTTTGAAAATCCAACTTCTGCTTTGGTAATGGTCCGTTGCAGTCCATGGAATCATGAAGATAAAGTTTTGTTATTAGGCGATGCGGCTCATGCTACCGTTCCATTCTACGGACAGGGAATGAACTGTGGATTTGAAGATTGTATGATTTTTCAGGAAATGCTGGACAATGCGAACGGAAATTGGGATGGGCTTTTGAGTTCTTATTCCAAAGAACGGGTTCCGGATGGAAATGCAATCATCGATTTATCCCTGATGAATTATGTTGAAATGCGTGACTTAACAGGCAATAAAGAATTCTTACTTCGTAAAAAAATAGAAGCTAAATTCAGCGATTTGCATCCGGATAAATGGATTCCATTATATTCGCAGGTAACTTTTAGTAATATCCGTTACAACAAAGTGATTGAAAACGGTAAAAAACAAAATGCGATCATGGATCAGGTTATGAAAATGCCTGACATCGAACAAAATTGGGACAGCCAAGAAGTAATGAATCAAATATTAACATTGATTTGAGAGACAAAAGACGACAAGATTCAAGACCGTTCCTAATGAATTAGGAACTTAAAGACTTTATTTACAAAGTGAGTCAGTCTTTGAGCAGAGCGGTCTTATGTCTTTTAGTCTTATATCTAAACAAATGGAAAAACAATTCAAATACAAAAGAGACTCTGAAATTGTCATTTCACAATTGATGTTGCCAAGTCATTCTAATTTCAGTGGTAAAATTCACGGTGGATTTATTTTATCATTGATGGATCAAGTTGCCTTTGCTTGTGCTTCCAAACATTCTGGAAATTACTGCGTTACGGCTTCTGTTAACACAGTCGATTTCCTGAATCCCATTGAAATTGGTGAGTTGGTGACTTTAAAAGCTGAAATCAACTATGTGGGAACCAGTTCTATGGTCGTGGGAATTCATGTTGAATCTGAAAACATCCGTACTGGTGTATCAAAACATTGCAATTCCTCGTATTTCACAATGGTAGCAAAGGATGAAAGTGGTAAAACCACCAAAATTCCCGGACTGATTTTAGAAACAGATGACGATATCCGCCGTTTTGTGAAAAGTATCAAAAGACAAGAATTGAAATCTGAAAAAACGAATGCACTGAGTGAAATTGATTTCCACACTCCTGAATATTTGGATCAGTTGAAAGATTATAATGTAATAGTAGAATAAAGACATAAGACTATAAGATTCAAGACCGCTTCGCTTAAAGACTTTTAAATATCATGGAGCTCAAAGAGCGGTCTTACATCTTGAAATCTTGAATCTAAAAAATATGGAAAAACTTCAAAACTTCATCAACGGTAAGTACATAACTCCAATCAGCGGAGCTTATCTCGACAATTTCGAACCGGCAACCGGGAAGGTCTATAGCCTGATCCCTGATTCGGATGAACGTGATGTTGAACTAGCCGTGGAAGCAGCCGAAAAAGCGTTTCCGATCTGGTCCAAAATGACAATTGAGGAAAGAAGTAAAATCCTTGTCAAATTATCAGAAGGTATTGAAGCACGCATGGATGAATTTGTTCAGGCTGAATCCCGTGACAACGGAAAACCGGTTTCACTCGCAGGTCATGTAGATATACCAAGAGCAGTCTCCAATTTTCATTTTTTCGCTACGGCTATCCTTCATTTTGCTTCAGAATCGCATTATATGGAAGGTCAGGGGATCAATTATACCTTGCGTAAACCTATTGGAATTGTTGGGTGTATTTCACCGTGGAATCTTCCTTTATACTTATTTTCCTGGAAAATTGCTCCGGCTCTGGCAGCTGGAAATTGTGTTATAGCAAAACCATCAGAAGTAACTCCTTACACAGCTTATTTACTCGGACAAGTTGCCAAAGAAGCAGGAATGCCGGATGGTGTTCTAAATATTCTTCACGGTCTAGGCGGAAAAGTCGGTGACGCAATTGTGAAACATAAAAAAATCAAGGCAATTTCTTTTACCGGAGGTACAAAAACCGGTGAATATCTAGCACGAACAGCTGCTCCGATGTTCAAAAAATTATCACTTGAATTAGGGGGTAAAAATCCTGTGATCATCTTTGCCGATTGTGATTTCAATGAAATGTTGAGCACGACTATTCGTTCTTCGTTTGCTAATCAAGGTCAAATTTGTTTGTGTGGATCAAGAATCTTTATCGAACGCTCCATCTATGAAAAATTCAAAACTGCTTTCGTTGAAAAAGTGAATAAGACCGTTGTTTCCTACCCGCAGGACCCGAATGCAAAAATGGGTGCTTTGGTTTCTTTACCGCACTTGGAAAAAGTTCTTTCCTATGTCGAACTAGCTAAACAAGAAGGTGGTACAGTTCTGTCAGGCGGTGAACGAGTTCATTTGGAAGCTCCCTACAACGAAGGCTATTACATGCGACCTACGGTTATTGAAGGTCTCTCTTACGATTGCAGAACCAACCAGGAAGAAATTTTTGGCCCAGTCGTTACCTTAACTCCTTTTGATTCTGAAGAAGAAGTGATGAAAATGGTTAATTCAACAGAATATGGGCTTCAAACAACCTTATGGACTTCTAATCTTGAACGGGCACATCGCATCGCTGATGAAGCTCAATCCGGAATTGTATGGATCAATTCATGGATGGTCCGGGATTTACGGACACCTTTCGGAGGAGTAAAATCATCTGGTGTCGGTCGCGAAGGAGGTTGGGAAGCATTACGTTTCTTCACAGAACCGAAAAACGTTTTTGTCAAGTATTGATCTTTTTTGAGAATAAAAAACCAATAAAATTTGTTCATCAAATAAATTTAGAGAGTTTCTAAAGGTTTTTCTACCTATTTTTGGGCAGATAAAGACTTTACTATGAAAAAACTTATACTTCTTTTAGCGCTTACTACTGTTGCATTTCAAGTACAATCTCAATGTACACCTGACCCATCACAAACCGCTCCAGGTATTCACCCGGATAGTGCAGCCGGTTTTGCAGATGCATGCGTAAATATGCCGTATTCTCAGTTGATCACCAATGTTGTACCAGCTGACACCAACGTAGTCGTTTTTGGAATTCCTATTCAAACTTCAATTGATAGCATTGTGATAGATAGTCTTCACGGTCTTCCTCCGGGTATGGTATTGAATTGCAGTCCGGCTAGTTGTACATTTCTTGGTGGTGCAACCGGTTGTGCAACAATTACCGGAACTTGTACCGTAGCAGGAACGAACAATCTGACATTTTATTTGAGTGCCTATGTAGGTGGTGTTTCATCTGCCAATGGTTATGTGGTTGATTATTACAAAATAATCGTTCAATCAGCACCTTGTACAGCTGGAATTAAGGAAGAAGAAATTCAAACACTCCGTGTTGCTCCAAATCCAACCAATACGAACGCAGTTCTTCAGGGATTAAATGGAAAAAAAGGAGTTTCATCAGTTACACTTTCTAACATCGAGGGCAAAACAATAGCTTCTTATCCGATCAATGGAGAAAACGAAATAAACATTATGTTAGCACCTTACAACAATGGTGTGTACTTCATTCAAATTCTTTCTGCAGAAGGAATTGAGACTTTAAAATTGATCAAGGAGTAAATTTCTTTACAATTTCATTTGCAGTTGCAACATAAAATTTCTGGGTGGTTGAATATCGCCTGGCCTTGTTGAGTATTCTGCATTCAATACATTGTTGATCATGAATCCTATTCTGTAAATCTCTTTGATTTCATAACCGATTCTCGCATCGAAAACGAGGTTACCTCCGTTGTGTTCTTGTCGATATTGTTTCAGTCCAGGTAAAATTTCTACTTGCTTTCCGTTGACGATTACTGGATAACCGTTGAGTGTTAAACCATTTTCAAATGCGGCATCAATGTTCTTCATGTAACTATTGTAGCGCATAGAAAAACCAAGACTGATATTTTTCCAGGTTGCTTGAACATCCGTTTTAGCTAAATGTTTAAACCTGTATTTCAACATATTCGTTGATGTATCAGAAAATGAAGCTCGGTATTTCGGATCAGTATTCAAACTAATCGGATTCATGTAGGTGTAACCGATCAAGGACTGCAATTCAACATTACCAATTTTTCCTTCGCTATTGAAAGAAAATTCAAGTCCGGAAATTCTTGCCTTTTCGGCATTTTGAGCTCGGAAACCCAACCACTTCGCAATATATCCAGGATTAGAAGGGTTGATACTTGGAGGAATTGAATCCGGAATATAAAACCCAAAAGTAAATTCCATCATATTGTCATATTGATTCACAAAACCGGCAACATCGATCAAACCCTTCCATTTACCCATTTTAACCACCTGTTTGATTCCTAATTCTGCCGCCCAACCCGTTTCTCTTTTCAATCCCGGATTAGGGAAAACCAGCAAACTCCCCACAGATGTACGAGTATAACGTTCCGCCACCGAAGGATAGCGAACTCCTTGTCCAAATGAAGCTCTCAAATGTGTATACTTCGCGACTTTGTAATGAGCCGCTGCCCTGAAAATAGGATAAAAGGGAGTATTCACCTTTCCTTTTAACATTGAAAAATCCGAATCTCCTTTTTTCCCATCTTGTGAAAAATATTCAAATCGAGCACCAGCAGTCAGGTCCAGACGTTTTTTGATTTTATGCTCATACTGCGTATACACCGCTGAATTGAGCGCTTGATGATTTCCAAACAACTGTGAATAAACCATTGAATTTGTCTGGGTGGCTCCGGAAGTTAAGGTTATTCCATTTTTCCAGCTTCTCTGTAACTGATAATCGGCGTAATAAACTGTTGATTGAGAATTTTGAGTCGGTTTATTAGTAAAGCTGTTATCGACATAATAAACCCTTGTTTTCAATTGATGTTTATTGCTTCTACGGTCCGTGAATTTCACATAAGGATCAATACTGATGCGCGATCCGGTTGAAATACTCAAGGTCGATGCGGGATTTGAAATATCGCTCCCTCCGCTAGGAGTATAGGCAAACGTATCACTTTGCCAAACAATAAAGGAACCAAGTTTCTGATAGAAAAGGTTGTACCCTACCCCTGCTTTCAAGCGTGTCAATCGTATCGGGTTAAAAAACAATGTTCCGCTTACCCTTGCTCGGTCCTCAATTTCTCCCTGGCGATAACCTGAATTGGTATATGCATTGGTGGAAATGGTATACCCAAATTGTTTATATTTCTTACCGTGATACGCTTCTGCCATCTGCATAGTAGGTGGAGTTGTCCACCATTTTAAAGTCGATCTACGCGGATTACCATAAACTCCCGTTTGAATTTTAATCCTTGTCTCTCCTTTAGCTGTCGGTTCTCTTTCTGTCAACGAGATAATTCCATTCAAAGCTCCACTTCCATACAATACGGAAGAAGCGCCTTTTAAAACTTCAATTTGAGATGCATTTTCCATCGGAACGGAATTCCATTTAGCGTCACCAGCATCTCCGGAAATCATCGGGATACCGTTCCATAACAACAACACACGACTTCCAGCACCATAGGAAAATCCTCCACCTCCACGGATACTTACCTGTCCGTCCATCGCATATACACCCGGAGATTGATCAACCGCTTGTTCCAGATCAACCATTCCTTTGTTGTCGATTAAACTTGGCTTCAACACTTCCATGGAAATTCCTAAGTCTTCTACACGCTGAGATCGTCTGCCTGCAGTTACAACCACTTGTCGAATTTCAGATATGAGAGGTTGTAATAAGATACTTTGAAAAACAGGAATTTCATACAATTGAAAAGTATCGGTAATATACCCTGTTGCCTCGATGAGAAGTTGAATTCTTTTATAGTCATTAAAATTCGCAGGATCCACAATTACTTCACCCGATTTATCCGTATAAAAGTTCGATCCGTTTGGAAAAACAATTTTTGCGCTATCGATCGGATCCCCTGATTCACGACTCATTACCCTAAATTTGGATTGAGAAAAAAGAAAGAAAGGAACTAAAAAAAATAGCAGTAAAGTGTTTTTCATCGGGTAATTTTACTTAAATTCAGGTGGCTAATATACACAAAATTGAAAAATACAGAATTTAACTACCAAATCGCTCTCACACTCTTGAAAGGAGTCGGACCTGTGAAAGCCAGGCATTTAATCGCAAAAATAGGCTCAATAGAATCTGTTTTCAAACTTTCAATTCAAACCATCGCTCGAAAAACACAAATGACACCTGCATTCCTGAAGCAAATGGGGCGGGAAGAGGCTTTGGAAAGTGCTGAAAAATACGTTGCTTATTTCGAAAGAAACTATGTACGCGGCATTTTTTACACCAATCCAGCCTACCCCAAACGTTTGAAAGAATGTCAGGATGCTCCTCTCCTGCTTTATTACAAAGGGAATACTGATCTTAATCCAGAGAGAGTTGTTGCCATTGTCGGTACTCGACACGCAACAGAATACGGAAAATCAGTCTGCGAGGAAATCATCAAGGGTTTTATTGGAAAAAATATTCTTGTGATTAGTGGAATGGCCTATGGAATCGATATTTGCGTCCATCAGTTATGTGTCAAACACAATATTCCCACTATCGGGGTACTTGGTCACGGCCTGGATCGGCTTTATCCAAATGAACATCGATCTACTGCTAATAAAATGCTTGAAAACGGAGGATTATTGACTGAATTTCTACCGGGAACAAAACCTGATCGTGAAAATTTTCCAATGAGAAATCGCATTGTCGCCGGAATGTCGGATGCAACTATCGTAATCGAAAGTAAAGAAAGCGGCGGATCATTGATCACTGCTGAACTAGATAATGATTATGCCAGAGATGTATTTGCTATTCCGGGTAATGTCGGACAAATTTATTCGAAGGGATGCAATCTCCTCATCGCAAAACAAAAAGCGCACCTCATCACTGGAAGTTCCGATTTTCTGGAATGGATGCAGTGGAAAGAAGAGAAAGTTCCCAAAACGATTCAACGAGCTCTTTTTACAAGTTTCACCGATGAAGAACAATATTTATTAAAACTCCTGAAAGAAAACGGCGATCAGAGTGTTGATATTTTAGCTTTAAAGACAAAAACTCCCGTATCAAGGACAAGTGTTCATTTATTTAATTTAGAGCTCGCAGGAGCCGTTAAATTACTTCCGGGTAAAAAATACAAAATCATAGACTAACTGAAACAAAAAAGAGGCTGTCCAAAATGAACAGCCTCTTTAAAAAATTATTGTGGAAAGACTACTTACAACTTACGGTAAATTCCCGCTTTTAAGAATCTTCTGTTATCGATAACATCTGCTTTTTTCATTAATGCCGAACGAGCCATACTTACCACGTTACCTTTAACTGAAGCCAGCATTTGTTTACGCTCTTCTTCGAAATTAATGGTTGCAGGCGCTTTTGTCGTTTTATCAACTCTGATTACATAAACACCAGACTCACCTTTCAAAGGAATTGTTTTTGCTCCGTCACGTAAACCCGAGAACAATGAACCAATTACCATCGGCTCCATTCCTCCACCTGTAATTTGTGGATTTGCAAATGTCACATCACCTTTCATTACTTGTGTATTCCCTTTCTTAGCACATTCGTCAAGTGATTTTTTCACCATTTGAGCGATTAGACGTTCTGCTTTTTTGTCTTTGATACAATCCGCTTTCATTTGAGCTTCAACATCCTCAAACGCAGGAACACCTTTTGTTTTAATGGAAGACAACATCGCAATGATATATCTGTTTTTATCTTTGATAGGTGAACCGCATAAAGTACCAACTGCTGCATCTTCATCATAAGCCAATTTCAATAATTTGTCTTCCGTCAATGGAGTGTTGAATCCGTACAATACAGGTTTGTTCGTTGTAATCTGAATTGGTCGTGCAAAACATTTCGCTTGAACGGCAATTGTATCAAACAATTCAACTTTTTTCTTGATGTCGTCTACTTTTGAAAGTTTCGCGTCCAATTTGTATAACAATTTGTATACATCTCTCTCGATGTTGTCTGTTGTTTCCAAAGTTGCTGTCAACGTTTGTTGAACAATAGCAAGAATTGGATATTTAACTGCTTTACGATCCAACACTTCAATGATGTGAATCCCAAAATCCGTTTTTACTTTTCCAATAGTACCGATCGGCTGCTCCGTTGAGAATTTTGAAAATTCAGGAACCATTTCACCATCCAAGAAATCTTCGTAAACTCCTCCTTTGTCTTTTGATCCTGGATCTTCAGAATATTTAGTAACGAACTCACCGAAGTTATCTTTCGTCAACAATTTCATAATACTGTCAGCCTTCGCTTGTGCAGCAGCAATTTTTTTGTCATCTCCTTTTGGCGCAGAAAGCAAGATGTGACGAACTTTACATTGTTTTGTGTTGAAATCCAAAATCTTAGCAATTCGTGTTGCTCCTTTTTCGTTATAAGGCCCTACAATTTGTCCGATTGAAGCTGTTTTGAAAATTGTATCCATAGCTCCCGGATACGTCATACCTGGTCTTGCTTTAGGATCACCTTCTGGACGGAACGTCGCCATTTTTTGACTAGAGAAACTTTTGATTTCACTGTTCAATAGCACAAACGTTGAATCTTCTTTTACTGTTTTTTGAAGTTTAAAATCGTTTTCTAATTTTTTCAAGTTTGTATTAAACTTAACAGAATCTGCATGAGAAGGATTCACAGTAATATCGAAATAACGAATTTCACGTGTATCAGCTCTGTTTTCGTATTTCTTCTCGTTTTTGTGCTCTTCGTAATAAGCTCTCAATTCTTCATCAGAAATTTTGATTTTATCATCAGGAATTTCTGTGTAATGACGAACTACGAAAGAAATACTTTTCACTTCTTTTTGAGCTTTATATTCTTGCTCTGCTTCCAATTTTGTTACATAAACTCCTTGGTTCAACAATGCATAGTATTTTTCTTGTTTTCTTCGGTTGATGTAATATTCTTTGCTATCCGCCCAGCTTTTTTGCTCTTCAGGTTTGCTAGAATTTTGCAATTTTTCGATTGTTTTTTGCAACATTTTAGGACTGAATTTTCCTGTCAATGAATCAACAAAACCTTGCGCTAAATCCGGCATTACTGTAAATCCATTTGTACCGTATAGGTAAGCATCAAATTCAGTTGGACCAACATCTACGCCCAACGCTTCAAATTCTTTTTCCAAAACAATTGTTTCTGTTCTGAAATTCCATGCTTTATCCTCAGATCCGTCACGGTCTTTAGAAGTATACTCACGTTGTTCTTTTTGAGCTTGTTGTTGATCAGACATAATGAATTTATCCATGTCTTGAATCAGGGCTTTGTCATCCACTTTTTCGCCATAGACCGTTCCATAACCTAAATCATCAGCTGATCCCATGGACATTTTTTCATATCCACCGAGAATAAAAGCCAATAAAGCTAAACCTATGATGATGACCAGTAATACTGACTTTTCTCTAATTTTTCCTATAATCGCCATGTCAATTTTTCATTTTTAAGAGTGCGAATATAATTAGAGGAATTGATTAATAAAAATTTCAACCCATATTACAAGCATTATTTTTAGGTTAACTCTTGGATTCGAGTAATTCTGGAACAAAAAAAGACCTGATTAACGATGTTAATCAGGTCAGGATTTATTGTTATTTTAATTATTGTCCGCCTCTTTTAAATGGAGCAGCAGGAGTTGAAGGTGTTGTTCCTTTTGTTCCACCTGCTGGTTTTGGTGATTCAGCTGGTCTTACTTCAACTGGTCGGGATGGAGTAGTTCCAGTAGAAGGTCTTGGTGTTTGACCCCCTGAAGAAGGTTGGAAAATTGTACCTCCAGCAGGTCGTGTACCTCCATTGTTAGAAGGATCATTATTCTGTTGGCCTTGACCAAAACCTCCTATTCTTCCATTTCCGAATGGTGTATTTCCATTGTTTCGTCCGACTGAATTCGCAGGATTGTCAGGATTTGCCTCAACATGGAAACCACAGTTTTTCGTGTCCACACCACTTGCATTCGATGCATTTATAACTATATCATAAGAAGAACCTATTGTTCCTCCACTAATCTGCAATTGAAAATTCAACACATTTTGGCTAAAAGAAGAACTATAGTTGTTCACTGGTTGACCATTTACGAAAATTTGTAATTGATCTGCACTTTGTATATCGGTTACTGTACCCGATACAAACGTTGTTGATCCTTCATATACTGCCGCCGGGCATTTCAAAATAATGTGCGGAGGATTAATCGTATTTGTTGTTGCTGCAGTAAATTTTACAATTTGTGTTTTACTCACAGTTCCACATCCGTTCGTTGCTGTGATGATAAATTTATTAAAGTCATTCGATAAATGCTGACTTATCGACAACAAGTGAGATTGCGGATCGAAAGTAAAAAATATCGGAGAATTATTTAAATCAACTGTTATTTGATTAATTGACTCAACATTTTCTACCAAAGCTGTCATCGTATATGGCGGTGCAGTTGCTGTGGTATTATTCAGCGTGGAAGAAGATGTAATTGTAATCACGGGTGATACACACGGCTTTTTGTTAATTGTCCATGTATTATCTGCCGAACCACAATCTGTTTTTACTGCTAATTTGATCGAATTATCACCATCAACCAAATTAATTGTGGCAGTTACAGAATGAGAAACCGGATCATAGGAGAACGATTGAGGAATGTTGTTACTTGTCAAAACAATCTGATTTTGATTTTGAACGTTTGCAACAGTTGCAATAATGTGTTCTGTCGTTTCATCAGTTTGTGACTGTGCCTGATTAGGTACTTGCGCCTGAATCGTTGGGGCGTCACACGGTGTTGGTGTATATGTTATTAAGCGTGCATCTCTGGTTGAACCGCATTTATTTGTTGCCAAAATTTCTAAAAGATTGCTTCCCTGTGTTAAAACAATTGTTTGTGAAAAAACATTATTCACAGCATCAAAACTACCACCTGCTTGAATATTACCATTGACTGAAAACCGAATTTCAGTGGCACTAGTTATGTGAAGTGTAGATGCTCTGAAATCAAAACCAGGTTGGTTTACACTACTATTATTTTGAGTTGGATTAATGATAGAGATAACGGGAACTTCACAGGGTGGATTTTGAATTCGAAATGTTACATCAGTCGTTTTCGTATCTGAACCTCCAGCATTCGTTCCTGTAACTGTAAAGGAGTTACTTCCTTGGCTAAGAACTGTACTGAAGCTTACTTTTTTCGAAACCGGATCAAATGAAAAACCTGATGAACTGATCGGTTGACCGTCTTTTTTTAAAGCAACCTGAGAAATATTGTCCACATTTGTTACTGTAGCAACCATCGTATAGGTTGGACTTGTAACCATCGTTCCTGCCATAGAAGGATTCAAGAATGTCACAACCGGTGGTGGAATTACCAGTTTGTTGTAGATGATCACATGTTGTTTTGTATCCGAACCTACTGTGTTAGTGCCTGTAATAACTACTGTATTTGCGCCTTCCACTAACGAAGTATTGAACGTCAACAAAGTAGTTGAAGGGTTGAAATTGAAATTGGTAATCGAAATCCCATTCACTTTCACCGAAACTCCGCTTGATGTCGGAACATTTGTAACTGTCGCCGTAATACTAGCTGTAGAAGCATTCGTAGTATATGGATCTACCGAAGGCACAACAAAAGTTACAACCGGAGGAGGCAACGTTTGTGGTTTCGTGTAAATAATTGTCTGTTGTTTTGAATCAACCCCGGCGACATTTGTCCCTGTAATTTTTACCACATTGGCCCCTTCCACCAAAGAAGCTGTGAAAGTCACCATTGTGCTGGAAGGATTAAATATAAAATTGCTAATCGGCATACCGTTCATTGTTACTGTAACACCACTTGAGGAGTTGACATTCGTTACTGTAGCGTTAACATTATACAATTGATTTACCGAAGTATAAGGATTTGTTGCAGGAGTTACAAAAGTTACCACTGGAGGAGCTAGCGTTTGAACTTTTCGATAAATGATTGTTGCTGTTTTACTATCCGTTCCATCGGTATTCGTACCAGTTACAACAACAGTATTTGATCCTTCTACCAAGTTTAATGAAGCTGTAACACCTTGATTCGCTGGATTGAATATAAAGTTTGAAATATTTTGACCATTGAAAATAACCGAAACTTGACTTTGCATCGTAACATGTAACACTGTCGAATTAAGGTTAAACAAAGAATTTGTTACATTATAGGGACTATAAGGTGGATTAAGAATCGTCACAACTGGAGGTGTAGGTATATGAACCTGTGATGGTTGATAGATAATCGTGGTTGTTTTACTATCCGTTCCGTATTGATTGGTTCCAGTAACTGTAATCACATTCGAACCTACCACTAAATTCAACATTGTTGATAAACCTGTTGTCGTTGGATTAAATGTGAAATTGGTATAATTCTGCCCGTTCACTGTCATGGTAACTTGACTCTGAGACTGAACGTGCGTTACTGTAGATGTAAAACTATACATCGGATTCGTAACTGTAGTCGGACTTGAATATGGATTTGTGATAGTCACAACAGGCGGAACTCCGGTTTGTCTTTGATAAACGACATTTGTTGTTTTGTAATCACTTCCGGCTGAATTAGTCCCGGTAATTTCAAATGTATTTATACCATCATGTAAAATCAAGTTGCTTTCCAAACGATGTGTACTCGAATTGTAGGTGAAATTATTATTGATAACTCCATCTACTTTGAAGGTAATATTGCTCCAACCGTTGACATATTTCACGTCTGCAACAACCGTATAATTCGGAGAGTTTACAACTGTTCCGGGATATTGAGGATTTAAAAACGTCACAATCGGTGGCTGAACAGGAGGAAGTGTTGTCTGAGTCGTTTGTTGTGTAGTTTGTGTTTGATTCGTATTGGCATATCCACGCGCACGAATTTGAAAACGAATATAACCACTTGTATAGTGATAAATGTCATATTTGAAAGGTCCAACAGCTTGTACACCATCAAAATCATCACGTCCAGTAAATGTTGTTTTATGCTCGAAACCAATAGAAACTCTTTTTGAAACCTGGTATCCTAGACCAAAACCAATACTTGGCATAAAAGCAACATTATGCAATATGCTATTACTTCCGTCCAAAGCTGTTTCGTACGTTCCATCTTTGAGATTATTGATGGAAGCAGCATTCATTGGTGTATTTTTATAATCATAAATATCACCGCCATAAATTTGACTATTTTTCAAGTCACCCATCGTTTGATACCACGTAAAACCAACACCTCCGAAAATGTACGGATCTAGTCCTGTTCTTTCTCGAACACTGTTTGCATGCAAAACCAATTCAAGCGATAAACGATGAACATTTGTTTTGAAGTTGTTGACTGAAATACCCTGGGCATCTTTATAATCAGTTCCTGTTTGAGATAAAACACCTGTGTAATTGGAAGGAATTTTCGTTGAATCAACATCCTGACCGTACCAATTTCCTGTAAGGTATCGCGCCCGAATATCGAAACTGATTTTTTTACCGTAGTTGTAATTGAATGATCTTCCGAATGTAAGACCATAACCAAAACCATTTTGATTTTTTACATCTGTTGTTTGCCAAGTCACACCGGCATTAATGCCCCAAAACCATTTGGAATCACTGTCGTAATCCACCTTACCCTGCGAAAATAATCTGGAAGAAATAAGGAGGAATACAATTGAAAGGGATAATATTCGTTTCATATACGTAATAGTTTATTGTTAATCGCTTCTATTCGATTTCTATGCCAAAAATCTTAATAATAAGGGAAATAACAGTTATTCAATTAAAAAAACTTGAAAAAATGTGTTTATTGTCTGTTCAATTATTGCTACTTTCATCGAAAAATAAGGGAAAACACATGAAACCTCATACAAAAGTTATTTTTTTGTTAATGATCTTTTTAGGGGGGAAATTTAAAGTATTTGCACAACCAGCATACAACGAATGTTTCCATTCCTTAGAAATTTGTCCGAATACAACAATTAGTGCAAACAACATCGGCGCCAACAAAACTTTCTGTCCCGATTGTGAAGATGATTTTACCTTTTGCTTCACAGCCAATAATACCGTCTGGTTTAAATTTACTACCAATTCAGTTGGAGGAACAGTAAACATTAATTTTTCAAACCTTGTTTTTCAAACAGCAGCAGGACAAGACACTGAACTTCAAGCTGCATTGTTCAGTACGATTCAACCTTGCTTCGGAAATAGCTATGTTCAAATTGGAAATTGTATTAATAATGCCACAACTAATTTTTCATTGACAGCTACGGGGCTCAACCCAAATACTACCTACTATTTGGTTGTGAATGGTGACAAATCGGGAACAGGGATCACAAAAGCTGCTGAATGCACATTCGACATCAATATTTCAGGAGCAGCAGTTGATCGCCCAGTTCCAACCATAACCTATGATGCAAGTAGCTTGAACATTTGCAAAAATGATCTTGTAACTATGACTGCTCACCTTCATAATTGTCCGGACAGTTCTTCCTATAAATGGTATGTAAACGGTACACTCGTTGCCACAACACAAGACAGTGTTTATTTAACAAGTGGATTAAGTGACGGAGATATTGTGACTGTTACCAATTCATGCTATTTACTTTGTCCGCAAACAGTTACAATTGCAAGTCCCGTTTTTCACGTATACACTTTTCCAATAGATGCTGGAGCCGATATGCACATTACAGCTGGCGAATCAGCACAATTACAGGGAACAACCACGGCAAGTATTTACAGTTGGTCACCTGATTTTTTACTGACCAGCGCTTCTATCTTAAATCCGGTAGCAGTACCGACAACTACAACAACTTATACTCTCTCGGCGACTCAAAACGGATGTACTAATTTTGATGAAATGACCGTTTTTGTTGGAAAGGATTTAACAATTCCAACTACCTTTTCACCCAATAATGATGGTATAAATGATGTTTGGGAGATTGTTGGAATCGAAAATTATCCTGATAACTTTGTAACGATATATGATCGCTGGGGACAAGAAATCTTTCAAAAATCAGGCTATTCATATGCCAAAGCATGGAAAGGAGAAACAAAACACGACAAAGATGTGTCATCGAGTGTCTATTTTTATATTCTCGAACTCCACGACGCGGCAAATCGAACATTTAAGGGTACAGTAACTGTGATAAAATGAAAAAAAAATCCCCTTACTTTCTTGTTTTTCTTTTAGTTGTATTTTTTTTCCGTTCAGGTTCTGCACAACAACTTCCACAATACACACAATGGGTCTACAACCAGTTTGCAATAAATCCGGCGCATGCAGGAATCAAAAACTGTTTGGATATCCATTCATTGTACCGAACTCAATGGCTGGGTTTTGACGGAGCCCCTAAAAGTGGTTTTTTAACCATTGCCGCACCAATTCATACCAAAAGAAAGCAATTATTAAGTGCCCGTCACGGTGTAGGAGCAAAAGTAGAAGTCGACAATATCGGTGCTTTTTCTTCTACACGACTTAATTTCGCTTATGCAGCTCACTTCAATTTTACACCGGAAACCAGACTTTCTCTGGGATTATATGCTGGTTTTGTTCAGTTTGGATACAATCCGCAAAATACCGTAACCATCAATCCCGATCCTTCGATCTCGAAAACAGCCTCCTTTATTGCTCCTGATGCAACCTTTGGCGCATGGTGGAATGGCAAAAATTATTACTTAGGATTTGTTGAACAAAATTTAATCCATTCAAAATGGAACAACATTGGTACGGATTCAAAATTTCGTTTTCATACTATTTTTAATGGGGGCTACAGATATGCAATCAATCAATCATTTACCTTGTTGCCCGCTTTCATTTTAAGAATCCCACCTGCTGGACCTGCTTCTTTGGATTTAAATCTCTTGTGTGATTTTCAAAATCAATTTGGTTTTGGTTTGGGATACCGGAATGTTGATGCTGTGATGCTATTTGCTTCATTCAAAATCAAACAACAACTGTCTATTCAATATTCGTTTGATTTCATTACCTCACCCCTTCGTAAAGGAACCGTAAACTCTCATGAACTTTCCATTGCTTTTACTACTTGTAAGCCGAAAAATACAAAAACAACTACTTGTTCACTTTTTGAATAAGCTGAAAACAAAAAACTGCCTGAAGCAACTCGGCTCCAGACAGTTTCCTGAGAGAATCTATTCTTCCTTTCAAAAATTTCAAGCAAATAACTTATGAAAAGGTGAAAAACTTATGATCTCTTGTTTACGCTGCTTCTTAAAAATTATGTGTTAACCCAACTGTAAAAGGGTGTACTGGCACTGTTTTTCCCGGTTCAAACAATGGTACCAAAGCGTAGGTAGCAAAACAACCCCAATCCGCATATCCCATTCGTACTGTAGCGTCTAACTTGAAGGAATTCAGAGCATATGTACCTTTCATTTTTTCCTCAAAGTTCACACCGTTTTCCTGAGCTTCTCGTTTGATTTTAGAAGTAAGACGCACCCCACCGACAACACCTGCACACAAATAAAAGTTTTTATCTGAATTTATATTCGTGTTAAATTCCAACAATAATGGAACTTGTAAATAACAGGCTTTCAGTTTATTTTTTGAATAGTTATGCAACGTGTCAACAACACCATATACTGAATCTATCGATGTTGTAAGAACGTAGTTGTTTTTAAAACCGACCTGAGTGAAATTGAACCCCAATCCTGTAGTGATTCCAACGTAATGTTTATAGATGCTAAACTTATGTTCCATTAAATTCAATCCAAAATTAAAAGACTTTGCTGGATCATTTTCCCAATAAGGATTATTTTGAAAACTTGTTCCGTTTTGGCTGTTCAAGAGAGCCATTACTCCCACATCAAATCCTGCCCAATGCGCTTCATTTTTTGCTGCTTCTTCTTTGGAAGGACTCGCATCAATTGTATCCGACACTTCTGCATGACCATCTTTCGAATGATCAATAATCACCATTTCCACTTTTCCAAAATTCATCCGTGTAGTATCTGATTTTTTTTCTTCTTGTGCGATACTTAAATTGACAAATAAAAGTGATGCTAAACTGTAGACTATTGTTTTCATAATTTCGTTTTTTAACTTATCTGAAGGTAAGACCAACTGGTGTTACAAAAGTTACACGAAACTTTAAAAATATTTTTAATGATTTGATTTTCAATAAAATAAAAAAGCAGCGAGATACTCCCGCTGCTAATTAATGCAATTGGTTACAACTTATCTTTTGATAATTTTAATTGTTTCTTTTGCACCCTTGTCAGTAGTAATAGTAGCAAAGTAAACTCCTGTATTCAAATTCTCAATATCTATATTTTGATTTTTACTCTTTAAAGTTGTAGTAAGTACGTTTTTACCGGTTATATCGACTATCAACAAGGTTGGATTAGTACTTGTCGAGAAATTATGTCTCACGGTAATATTTCCATCTGTTGGGTTTGGATAAATAGCCAATTCATCTTGAGGTACTATTTCCGTTAAACCTGCTGACGTTTGCGCTTCATAATTCACCCGAATCACAACTGTTTGCGTGCTTACTCCTGCCGGAATCCAGTTATCAGTTGCTTCAACTGTAACATAATAAGTTTGCATTGCTTGATGATCCAGTAAGTTTATATCATAAAAAGTACAAGTATATTCTTTGTACGTTGGTGTATCCATTGTCAATGCATACGTGAAATGATCGGCAGCAGTACACGAAAGATTTGCCTGAACGGTTTGGTCTATTTCAGGAGTACTAACTCCAATCACAAACGTTACAGAATCAACAGTCATGGATTTTTTCAATGTATCTCCTGTATAGACATCAATTGTATCGCATAAATAAGCGTTGACAATTAGCGGTGGCACATTTCCAACTAAGGACAAGTCAAAATAAATTTCTTGATTATCTAAAAAATCAACTCCATCATTCGCATTGTAAGGTCCATCAAAAGCTGCTCCCAAAGAATCAAATGTTCCTACCTGAAAATAATCCGATTGATCCCCCTGATTGACACCAACTGTAGCTGCAACCCCGCCGATTCCTCCAACTCCACTAGATGCATCACCTGTCGTCCATTGCATATCTCCGTAGCAAAATGACACGTTGTTTCCATAAGGAACAAGAGAATCCGTACCGTTGGTCATTGTCAATTGAAATGTATTTGTCAAATCACTGTGAACATTGTAATAACCTACATTTTCCCATTTTATGATCAAAGCTGTAGGCGTAATTTTATAATATACCAAACCGCTCAATGAATCTCTTGTATCAACATCTCCCCAAAAAGGTGCAATCATATTGAAAGTAGAATCCGGGAAAGGATTTGCTGTAAATGTATAATAAGGTGCTACAAATGAAATATTTCCATTGTTGTTGATGTATAATGAATCGTATACTGTTCCATAGTAATTGAAACCGAAAGGAAGCGCGATACTCGCTGATGAACCATCATCATTTCTAAAATCAGGAGCTACTCCACCGTCAAAAGGAACGACAGAAAATGTCGAATCCAAAGGAATCAAACAGCTACAAACAGATTTATCAACTCCATTCGGGATGTTTTTTGGGTTAACATGTACAACTGCTTGTCCAGCATTAGATGGAAAACGATAATCGATTGCTGGATTCAATTGTCCTGCACTTTTCAAATTTTGATACGATTCAGGAGTGATCAGAAGTGTATTCTGAGTAAAAGCTGTTATAGTCAGAAAACAGCTGAATGTTAGTAGTACTTGCTTCATAATACACAGTATTGGTTTTAAACAAAATACGAATATTTAATGAAGCAGTTGCCTAAAATCTTAACCAACTACCATTCTGAAACTCTCTATGAATATTTTGGCTCTGCGAGCGATAATACAACTTGACTATTCTAGTGATTATTTCTTTTTTTTTGATAAATCTTCAATTCTTTCAAAATTGAATAGGTTATTTCCTTTCGAGCTTCAGGAAAAGCATCTGTATAATTTTTAGTCTGAATACAATTTGCAAAATAGTAAACTCCTCCTTTTGTTTCCACAAAACCAACATACCAGCCTATTGCGGTATCACCCATATCGCCCAACCCAGTTTTAGCGCGTAGTGTATAGTCAGGTGTACTTTTTTCGGAATCAATCATTATTTTTTTTACCGTCTCTACTGTTTGTTTTGAAAAGGGTAATTGATTGTGATTCAACCTTCTTAAAAAATCTATTTGTTGTTCCTCGTTGATTCTTAAATTTCCGGTCAACCAAAACATATCTATACCTCCGGTTGTATCACAATTCCCAAATTGGGCTTTATCCAACCAGTATTTCATCTTTGTTCCCCCCACTCTTCTGGCCAATTCCTGGTAATACCAAACTGTCGAATTTTTATAGGCTTCGGCTAAACTTGTGTTTTTGTTCCAGACTTCTCTTTGTCGGACAACACTGTCCCAGGGAATGATAAAATTTTCGTCTTTGATGACCCCGGTTTCAAGACCAATCAGCGAATTACAGATTTTGAAAGTTGAAGCCGGTGTGTAAAACGTTTTTGTTTGCGGTTCATTATAGATGATAAATTTATCCTGTTTTTCGTCATACAGCATAAAAGCTCCTTCAACCTTATAGTGATCATAGAGCTTTTTGAAATCGGATCTTATCTCTGTTTTTGGTTTTTCATCCGGTTTAAAACCCAAAGTGATGGAAAATAAAACCGCTGTTAATAGTAAAAAGATATATTTCATAACACTCAAAATTAAATATTTAACGGTGACCACAATACTTTTAGATTGCAGTCACCATTATAATTTTGTGAAATTACTGATTTATTTTTTCAACCGGTCTTTAAACACCTTTTCGAATTTTTCAATTTTTGGTTGAATAACCAATTTGCAATACGGTTCTTCTTTATTAGCGCTGTAATAGTCCTGATGGTAATCTTCCGCTATGTAAAATTTCTTAAAAGCATCTACCTGTGTTACAATCGGATTTGAATAGACTTTCTCCTTTTGCAAGGCTTCAATGATACTCATAGCTGTCTTTTTCTGATCTTCATTCCTATAGAAAATTACCGAACGGTATTGTGTTCCAGCATCTGCTCCTTGTCGATTCAATGTTGTCGGGTCGTGAACAGTAAAAAACACTTTCAGAATTTCATCCAGAGATGTTTTTGTATTGTCATACACTATTTGTACCACTTCTGCATGTCCCGTAGTTCCTGTACATACTTGCTTATAACTTGGATCATTAACCGTTCCACCAGAAAATCCAGATTCAACCTTTACAACACCTTCCAACATTTCATACACTGCCTCAACACACCAATAGCAACCTCCACCAAGGGTAATAGTATCCATTTTTTGAGCTTCCGTTTTCAATTCTTTCTGGCTCACAAATTCAAGTGACAAGGAATTGACACAGTAGCGCATTCCTGTCTCAGTCGGACCATCATCAAACAAGTGACCTAAATGACCACCACATTTAGCGCATTCGATCTCCGTACGACGCATTCCATGACTGTAATCTTCTTTTGTGATTATTTTTCCTCCTTTGATTTCTTTATCAAAACTCGGCCATCCGCAGTGAGAATCAAACTTCATATCATCAGTAAAAAGTTCATTCCCACACGCAGCACATTTGTAAACACCTTTTTCTTTATTCATGAGAAGTTCCCCTGAAAATGCAGCTTCAGTACCTTGTTGTCGAAGCACATAATATTGATCCTCGGTGAGTTCCTTTTTCCACTCTTCATCTGTCTTTTGAATTTGTGGAGTTTTACCCGCTGTCTTCTTGTTGCTTGAAGTTGAAGCTTGTCCACATGCATTTAATGCCAGTCCAAGAAATACTATTGCAACAAGGTAATACGATCGAATTGATTTGTTATACGTCTTCATAATTCAAGTTTTTTAGAAACAGACGCAGGCAAATAAGATTCCTTACAAAAATTTCTTTTTTGTGTAATTATTTTCCACCTTCTAACTGCTTTTGAATGGAATCTCGTGCTTCTTGTGAAAGTTTATGTGGAGGATGTTGAAATAAATTTTCTTTGTACTTCTTTGCTGCCTGATCCATCAATTTTGTTTGTTTAACGAATAGCTTGCAACATTTGCAATACGATAAATGAACCATCAATCTGAATTTACTGGCTACAGGCAATCCTTCCTCTCTCTCTTTTAAAGTGAGAAGTGTTGCTTCTTTACAGCTGAACCATATGTCTTTAAAAATTGCCATTTTTCTTAAACCCAATTTTTTTCGAGACAGTTTCTCATTAATAATTTTGCTCGGTGAATGATTACCCAATAATTAGACGGGGAAATCTCATAATCCTTACAAATTGTATCGGTTTCTTCATCATCAATAAATTTTGAAACAAATACCGGAACGAGTTTCGGTGGCATTTTTGAGATACATTTTTCAAGAATTCGTTGAAAATCACTTTTTATAACAGATTCATCCGCTCCCGATCCCCAGCCTTGCGGGTACGCTTCTTTCTTCCAGTGCGCATCACTAAAATTATTGGGACTAAAAAAAGCGTCCGTAAAACTTTGATCTGTTTCCACAAGGTATTCGGAAGTGTTTTTTAACACATCTTTCTTCCGATAATAATCAATGATTTTATTGTTGAGAATGGAAACAAGCCATGTTTTTTCCGAACTATCTCCTCTGAAAGCCTCTTTCGACTTTATGGCTGATAAAAAACTTTCCTGCACGAGATCTTCTGCTGTTTCCCTGTTATTGGTTTTCAGCATGGCGATCGAAAAAAGATAATCACCATAATTTTCCAGCCATTTATTCGGATTCAGCATTTGTTTTTTTATTTATTTACCGGCCAATTCCAGTAATTTTTTTGTTGTTTTCCAATTCCTAGTAGTCGCTTTCACTTTCAACTTACTTTCAAAAAAGTTATTTGAGAGCTTTGTGTTTCCATAACCATCCTTCGGACAATAAAGATAAACCGTTTTGTCAGCTATCACAAATTGATCCGGTGAAAAGTCTAGTTGATTAATAGCATCAATATGTGTTTGCGAAGGTATTTCAGCCAAAAGTGTCACGTAAACCCTTTCGAAATTAATTTCATTTTCGTTAAAAAACGGGTTTTTTGCGATAATTTCTTCCAATTCGGAAGCTGTTCTAATCAAAACCGGAACATCAAATTGATAAGCCTCCGAAATAGCTTTTTCTATCGTAAGAATAATCTCTTTTTCTGATAAGGAG
>CAIUKX010000665.1 GCA_903899795.1 uncultured Flavobacteriales bacterium | reverse complement strand
GACCCCATCCGACTACCCGCCGACTACAATCCGACCCCTGCTATCGGAATAACCGACCCCATCCGACTACCCGCCGACTACAATCCGACCCCTGCTATCGGAACAACCGACCCTCATCCGACTACCTACAGACCCCGAAACCGACTATATCCGACCCTTTTCATTTCGACAAACCGACTAAAACCGACCCCTCAAAAGTCGGAACCAAATGGACGAACCGACCAATCCGACCCTACTAACGGGTTTAAGAGGTGTTTTTATAAAATTTGGAAATTCTATTAAAAATGATCCCGACTATTTCAATGAGCCATACCAACCGAAAAAACGGATAAATATTTTTTTTCAAAAAAATGTAACAATATATATTTTCAATACGTTACATGAATACCCCAATGCTGTAAAAGGCAACCAAACCCCAAAATGAGTTTTCTACACTCAACAATTACTGTCTATCGTTAGAGGTTATTAATTTAATTTTTGAAGCGATGGAAAATCAAAATTTCAAAACATCTGCACAAAGACAGACAGGAAAAGGCATGAACCTATTTGCCGTAAAATTTCCGACAATCAACCAAGGGGAGCAATCTAAATCATTCGATTATGGGATCGAAAAACGATGCGTTTACGTTAGAAGAGAATTTAGCGTTAACTAATGATGAATTAACTAGCAACTGGTCAAAACTTGCCTCACTAATTCGTTCGTATGAAAACTGTACATGGAATTCAGCACAAATCAAGGCACGAGAATTTCTAAAAGAAAAATCAGCAATTGAGTACATTGAAGCAGTTCGTAAAAGTGTAAATGAACCTTCTGAGCCAAAAGTAGAAAAACAAACGGAAATAGTAAAAACCGCTAAAACAATTCCAGCTGTTCAGAAAAATCTGTACGAAAAAAATTACGAACGATTGTTAAAAATCGCTCCAGATTTTGAAGAACGATTTTTGGTGGCTGAGAAAAAAGACATAGAGATTCTTGGCAGATCAAAAAAAACGGGGTTCATGGATTTAATTCTTGAATTATTGTACGTCAAAAACGGACTATTTTACATTTCACTTTCTCATTATTACAAACAAAACGGTGACATGATTGCTGATCCTGATATGGAAATCAGGGTTGACATTGAACATCGGATGATAGAAGCATTAGCTTATCAAGATGCCATTCAATACAGTGTAGTTTACGAACATAACGGTGACAAAGTACTAATCAATCCAAAAGAAAAGAAAGATCAAAATAGTTTTTTGACCCAATGGTTAAGAAACTTGATTAATAGTGGTCATAAAATAGTTTGGGACGATGTCAAAAAAGAAAAGAAAGAACAAAAACAAGTTCAATCGGAAAGTGAATTTATAGATGAATATTCAACTAAATCTGAGGATTCCGAAAATTCTAAACCAAAGACAGAGAATAACGACGGTAAAACAGTCGAAAAGGAAAAAGAGGTAGAACAACCAACAAAAGAAGAACCCATGAAAGAAGAACCTAAAAAGGTTGAGCCTAAAATAATGCAATTTGAAAAATTAGTTTCATTATTAATGGATGTTGAAACAGGCTATAATCAAGAGAAAGCAGAAACAAAAGCAAAAAAATTAATTGAGAGTGAAACGGCAACCGATTATTTAATTATAGCATACGAAAAATTACAATCAATCCGTATGAATGAGTTGTTAAAAACGAATTTCACCCAATTAATGTTTGTTGTTCCGAACCTTGTTAAGCGTTTTAAAGACAGTAAAAATGAATTGAGCATAAAAATAAAAGCCTCAAAAGAAGGTTCATTTAAAACCTATAACATAATTAAAGCTGTTGATTTTCAAAAAGGTGTTTTACAATTTGCTGTTTATGAAAAAACAGTTAACAATACATCAAAAGGAACACTACTTTTTGCATTAAATCCAGCAACTAATCAAATATGGGTAACTATTTGCTCAGAGGATTTTCACGGATTTTCAGATTATTCTTTTGATTCTAAGGACGAAGATTTAACCGAAGTTCGGTATCAAGCCAATCGATTACTTGCCAAATGGATATACTTTCTGATAACCAAAGGATATAAAGAAGAATCCGAAGAAATAGTAACTGAACAAAAAACAACCGAAGTAAAAACAGAAATACAGACTGAAAGTAACAAAGAACCTGTAACAACCGAAAAAACGGCAGATCAGCAACGGGAAGAATTGTTAAATCATTACAAGGAAAACGCCAAGAAAATCCCCGATTTTGAACTGGGACAAGTCCAATACACCGAAGAACATAAAAAGGCGGGGGTTAAGAAAAAGGACATTAATTGGATCAACAAACACAAACAAGGTTTGGTTTTGATTCCAAAAGAAAAAATGAATTACAATACAAAAAATGAAAGTTTTGATAAGGCACTCCACGCAGAAAAACCCGGAATGAGATTATCAAGATATGGGAAAATTTACTACGAAGGTAGAAGTAATAGAGCTGACCTTTCGAGTAATGGTTTATAATTTAATCTAATTAATCATGAACGAAGAACAAGAAAAGGACGGTTACGAAAGAAACAGTGACTTTCCACACGAATTTTTACTAGACGATTTGGATGTTTCCATATCCAGTTTAAGTGCATCAACACAAAGGGACATCGAGAACTTTGATAGTCAGTATATGAATGCTGTTATAGACGGTGGGTTATCCAATGAAGAAAAGCAAGTGTTAATATTAGCCTCTTATGAGATTACTAAGAAAATACACCTTGAAGTTGGTGGACAAGCCATTAGTAACGCAAGAGTAACAGGCATTTTTACAGGAGTAGTATTAGCAATCGCCACAATTTTAGGAATTAATCAAATCACTAAACCATGAATTTCAAAGTTCCCTTAAAATTCGAGGTTGCGACCTCTGAATATATTCAGATTCAAACGAAATTGAATTTGATAATCGCTAGATACGGTTGTGAAATCGTTGCATCTTATTTAGACAGTATTCCGCTCAGAATGTTAAAGCGGGATGGAAAACTGTTAGGTGCATACATAGAAAACAAAGTTTGTGAAGAATATAATATAACCCGTTATGATTTAATTGAATCGTCAGGACGTGAAAAAATTTCGGAAGCAAGACAATTATTATGTGTGTTTGCAGAAAAATACTTGCACATGAGTAAAACAGATGTTGCATTGATGTTTAACAAAAGCAGGCATTTTTCAAAACGAATGATTGGAACATTTCAAAATAAATTGAAAGAAAACCACCCATTTGACAAAAAACTAATAGAGCGTTACCGAAGATTGGACGCTTTATTTAGTGCTTACGTGGACTTTAAACCGATAGTCAATAATGAATAATGAACTTTTTCAAAAAAGTCGGCAGACCGACTGAAGACGAGCAAAGAATGATCCAGAGTATTGAAAGGATCATAACAAATAAAGGGATTCCGCTAGACGAAATCCCCGAATGTCAGAATTTAGAGGACTTAATAGAGGTAAAAACACTTTTGGAAAGTTATACCCCACCAGTTCAAGAGGTGGAAAACTTACCAATATCAGACAATGACCAAGAAGAATCATACGACGAGGACGAAAACGACCACGAAGTAAGTGAAGTAACGGATTGGGAAGATAACGAGGAGCAAGAGGAACACGAAAGAATAAACGCTAATGAATCAGAACAAGCGGAACAAAAAAACAATGAAAAACCGCAATTCATAGCAGAAAATTACGATCCTTTCGCTGATCCGATCATTGAAAGATCATACAATCAAACACAAGGTATTAACCAAGAACAGGAAGATCCCGACGAAGAACCTTTAGACCTGGAAAATACCAATGTGAAAGATTTGAATCCTGCTACCAAAAGAAAAGCAGCGGAACAAACGGCAAACGCTTTATTAAAAGGTTATGCCCGTTTAGTTCCTGAGCCTTTCAAATGGATGGCAAAATTACCCGAAGCTAAAATTGAAAAAATGGCTTTCAACGGGGATTTAGATTTAACTATTGAAGTGTCGGAAGGGATTAGCTTCGATGATTATATGAAGCAAACCAATGAGCAAATTGATGAGATTTTTAAAGTGGAGGAAGACACACTAGACGAAATCAGAGAACCGCTTATTGAGGTGTTAATGGAACAGCAATTAGAGCTGACCCCAACCCAAAGGCTTACAATGGCAATAATAAGCCATTTAGCGCAGATGTTTACTGTTGCTTTGAAACTAAGACAGCAAAACAACAGGATATTATCGTATCAAAAACATCTGACGTATTTATCAAGGGCAAAGAGTGCTTAAAACGCACTCTTTTTTTTCTAAATCAATATTCTCATGGCAAAACCAAGAGAAGCAAAAATGATGTTGGTTGCAGGGCGGAAAGGTGAAATGTCACGCTTTAACTCGGAGTTGTTGAAGTGAATGGGAAGGAATTTGGTCGTCATGCTCATCATGTTGTTATTCTGCTCAATGCTTGGTAAAAGCTGCTGCTCGGTTAGTTTGATTAGTCTGATTGGGGCACGCTTTAAATCCATCATTTCTTGAAACTTAACGTTCTATGATTCGAGTTCATCACGTAATTTCTGTTTCTTAACTAACTTGCGAAGGCCAAGCATCTCAGCAAGGTTGGCAGCCATGCCCTTGCCTCCAGACATATGCAATCTATTGGTAAAACCAGTAGCGAAAATATTGTTATCGTTGCTCCTGCCCAAGGGTGTAGTCAACTTGTCTTCAGGACCTGGCGTTATATTAATATGGTGATGCAGAGGCTCTCGGCTCGGCTCTTCATTGTTTTCAATGGTCCTGCTCGTCTAGAGATGGACACCCATTGTGTTCCGAGTGAGCACCCCTTTTAACTTTTTCCTGGGTTCAGAGGTGAGCTAGAAACTGTCAGAATCAGCTACTAGCTGCACGAAAGACGACCCAAATTGAGGCTTAGGTTACATGTATTACAAGATTGATATAGGGTTTATAGAGGCACGATGTGGAGTGAGCATCTGCACTTCTTTGGTGGGACCTATTTCCGTAAT
>CAIUKX010000664.1 GCA_903899795.1 uncultured Flavobacteriales bacterium | reverse complement strand
CTTCCCGCATAGCAACAATGATTTGAGGTAATTTATTTGTACCAATATGCGGATGTGCATCCACCAAAATATCACGTTCTGCACCAAAATGAACAAACCATTTCAATGCTTTTTCAACATCTCCTCTTTTTTTAGAACGGGTATATAACTTTCCGTCCGAATAAGTTCCTGCACCTCCTTCACCGAAGCAATAATTTGATTCTCCATTGACAATAGATTCTTTGTTCAGCAAAGCTAAATCCCTTCTTCGCGAACGAACATCTTTTCCCCGCTCGAAAACAACAGGTTTCAATCCCAATTCTATCGCATGCAGAGCGGCATAAAGTCCAGCAGGACCGGCACCAATGATTGCTATTTCTTTTGCTTGTGATACATCTTGAGATTGGTAGAAAACTTCTTGCGGAATAGATTCACCTTTGAGATATACATCAAACGTACAATTGATTTTGATCGCGGCTTTTCGGGCATCAATGGATCTTTTTTTCCAAACAAATTCAAAATCTTCGCTGGAAAGATTCAATTCACCCTTGATTCTATTTTTTAGATAAAGCTCGTTTTTTGCTTGTTCAGGTGTTACCTGGAATTGAACAGTATGACTCATTATCCTTCAAAAATAAAAGACAACCAAATAACATTATTGTATAATTTATCAATCGGATTAGAAGGTTTCGTATTGTCTTGAATGAATGAATTTTTGAAACTTTGCGAATACTTCAATTCGATTCCAAACTTGAAATAGGGCGCAAAAAATTCAACTCCGCCTCCTATTTGCCCCTGGTAATCTTTTCTTCGGATTTTGATGAAGGGATCCAAATAATTCTGAGCCGCTTTTTCCTGCGACTGCAAATCAATCGTATACTGCCCTCCCACCAAAAGATAAGCTGCAAAATTATTGAATCGCAGGGTTCTAAATTGGAACATCAATGGAAAGTCTAAATCCGTAGACCCAACTCTCTCTTGCGCTGAAATGTCTTTTCCCTTAGGATCAGTCGTATTTTTGTAAGTATAATTCAATACACGTTCTTGGAAAGACAAGGTTGGAATAAAGCGAAGTCGAACGACAGGTGTACCAATTTTCATCGTGGAAACAATACCAACCTGACCACCGGGTGTTGCCTGACTCGTTAAAGAAGTCAAACCGTATTTGCTGTATGCATCGATATTTTGATAAACAATGAAACTACTTTTATTGGCTCCCAACATGAATCCAAAATGGAATGTTCGCTCATCAAATCGTTTATAATTCTTCGTTTTTTCCTTTTGAGAAAAAAGAAATAAAGGAGTTACAAACGCAAGGAATATGATTAAAAATTTCATACAACAAATAACGGAATTACCGGTAGAATATTGTTTTGAGTCTCTCATTCTCTCTTATTTGACCCCCGTATAAATGGTTGCAATTCCTCCGGAAACCAATTGAGCAGTCACATTTTGATAACCTAGTTTGGAAAGAATATCTGTAAACTCTTTTCCTTCCGGAAAGGCTGCAATTGATTCCGGCAAATATGCATACGCCTTATCATCTTTTGAAATTCTCTTCCCGAAAAACGGAATAATGTATTTTGAAATAAAGCCGTAGCCTTGCTTTACAGGAAATTTCTTCGGTTTAGAAAATTCTAGAATAACTACTTTCCCCCCTTTACGGATCACACGAAGCATCTCTGAAAGACCTTTTTCGAGGTGTTCAAAATTACGGACTCCGAAACCAACTGTCAAACCATCGAAATAATTATCTTCAAAAGGTAAATCTTCTGAATCACCCAATTGCAGGTGAATGATGGAATCCAATTTCTTATCGATCATTTTTTTACGACCTACTTCCAGCATTCCCGCAGAAATATCAATTCCAATAACTTCTGTTGGTTTTAATTTTAGCAAAGCAATCGCAAAATCACCCGTTCCTGTAGCGATATCCAATAATTTCTTAGGTTCAATTTCTTTCAATTTACTAACAGCTTTACGGCGCCATATTTTATCGATTCCCAAGGATAAAAAATGATTCAAGAAGTCATACTTTTTCGAAATATTATTAAACATTTCAGCAACTTCTTCCTTTTTCGTTTTATCTGAATTACCGTATGGTTTTACTACAACTTTGCTCATCTGAATTTCTTTCGATCATTTTATTGCTCTTGCATTTCTTCTACCTCTTTCACCAACAATTCCTTATCGATTGAAACAACACCACTCTTTTCACACACCAAGCCTCCTGCTAAATTTGCCACTTCAGCGATCTCTTTGATGGAAAGTCCTGCAGTTAAACAAAGTGTCGCCAGCGAAATAACAGTATCTCCAGCACCACTTACATCAGCGATGTTACGAATATGAGCAGGAATATAATATTGACTGGATTGTTCTTTGATATACACACCATGTTCGGATAAGGTCACAAATGAAATTCGATTTTCAAGTCGTTCTTCCAATAAAGCCACGGCACTCTCAAAACTTTGTTTATCTGAGAAAGGAAAATTCATTCCAACTCCCTCTTTTAACTCCTTCAAATTGGGTTTGAACAAACTTACTTTTTTGTAGGAGAAGAAATTTCTGTTCTTAGGATCCACTGTTGTAATAACATTACGTTGATTCGCCATTTCAATGATTCGTTGGATCACACGATCGGTCAAAACACCTTTGTTATAATCCTCAAAAATAATGGCATCCACGTGTTGATTCAAAATTGATTCAACTTTTAAAATCAATTCATCTTCTTCTTTCGAATCAATATCATTTGTTTGTTCCGAATCTACTCGCAATAGATGTTGATTATTCCCAATAATTCTGGTCTTAACCGTTGTTTGCCGGTTTGAACTGTATACCAATCCTTCGGATGAAATTGAATTCTCTAAAAGCAATTCATTTAGCTTTTCGCCCGACTTGTCTTTTCCGATAACCGAACAAATTATGGCCGAAGCACCCATCGCAATAAGATTGATCGCCACATTCGCAGCACCACCCAAACGATCTTCATCTTTTTGTAAGCTAACGATAGGAACAGGAGCTTCTGGACTAATTCTATTCACATTTCCACGCAAATACGAATCAATCATCACATCCCCGATAACAAGGATTTTTTTCTCTTTGAATTGTTCTACTACCTTTTTAAAATCCATTAAGCTAATTTTTCAAGCGAAATTTTGATTCTTTTCATGGCTTCCGTTAAAGTTTCCTCTGATGCCGCATAAGATATACGAATACAGTTCGGATCACCGAAAGCTTCACCTGAAACCAATGCTACTAAGGCATCGCTTAACAAATACATACATAAATCTTCCGCAGTATTAATTTTTGTTCCATTGAAAGATTTACCAATGAAATAAGAAATATCTGGAAATACATAAAACGCACCTTCAGGCAAATTGGTTTTAACTCCTTTGATGGTGTTCAAAGCAGCGATCACCAAATCTCTTCTTTTGTGAAACGCAGCAATCATGTCTTTCAATACAGCCGGATCCGCGTCCATTGCTGCAATTGTAGCTTTTTGAGTGATGGAACATGTTCCGGAAGTAAATTGTCCCTGAATTTTATTACAAGCTTCCGCAATCTCTTTAGGAGCAGCTATATAACCTAATCTCCATCCTGTCATTGCCCATGCTTTCGAAACACCGTTTACAGTAACCACCTGATTATATACTTCAGGAAATTGAGCTAAACTTTCGTGATGACCAATGAAATTGATGTGTTCGTAGATTTCATCTGAAATCACTGTAATATTCGGGTATTTTTTCAAAACGTCCGCCCAGGCTCTCAATTCCTCTTTACTATACACCGATCCTGTTGGGTTACAAGGTGTAGAAAAAATAATCAATTTTGTTTTTGGCGTAATTGCTTTTTCCAACTGTTCTGCTGAAACTTTGAAATCGTTCTCAATACCTGCATGAATCACAACAGAAGTTCCTTCCGCCACTTTCACAATTTCCAAATAAGAAACCCAATATGGAGCAGGTACAATCACCTCATCACCAGGACCGATCAAACTCAAAACAACATTCGCTATGGATTGTTTTGCTCCGGTTGATACAATAATTTGATCCTTGGTATAGGTCAATCCGTTATCACGTTTCAACTTACGTACAATGCTTTCTCTTAAATCGTCATAACCTTGAACAGGAGTATACATTGTGAAATTCTTGTTCATTGCTTCAATAGCAGCATCTTTAATGAATTGAGGAGTGAAAAAATCAGGCTCACCCAAACTCAACGAAATAACATCTTTACCTTCAGCTTTTAACTCACGACTTTTTCTAGACATTGCAATCGTTGCCGATTCTTCCATTTCTAGTAATCGTTTCGATAATTGGATCATAATTACACTTTTTTATTGGCTACAAAGCTAGACATATTGTCCAAATAACAAGGTAGTTTTTGAGAAATTTAGTGTTAAAAAGACATTAGATATTTAGACGTTAGATATTAGACAAATACTCGAAAAAATGAAAACTTCCGGATTCAACTCAAACGCTGGAAAACGTGATCTGCAAAAAACAAACTTTTCATAAATGGAATCAAGTCTAATTTCTAAACATCTATTATCTAAAAAAATCTTAATTTCGCCATTACTATGAGTGATGAAAATTTCATTGACGTCGAAAAGATTTTAAAGAGCAAAAATCCAACACTTTACCGTTGGCTCCCTGGCTTTTTTATACGTTATTTGAAACGTATCCTCCATCAAAATGAAATCAATCGCTTTCTGATCGACAATAAAAACAATCATAATATTGATTTTTGTGTGGAAGTGATGAAGTATTTGAACTCTAAAGTTGAAATCAAAGGAATTGAAAACATTCCTCAGCACGGTAAAATTGTATTAACGATGAATCACCCGCTTGGAGGCATGGATGCGATGGCTCTTGTTTCGGCTCTGAAAGGGCATCGGGAGGACTTAAAATTTATCGTAAATGATATTCTGTTAAACCTAAAAAATTTGAACGGAATTTTTTTAGGAGTCAATAAACACGGTAAAAACGGACTTTCAAAACGCGATCAACTGGCTCATCTTTTTGCTCAAGACGAAGCGATTTGTATTTTTCCAGCAGGATTGGTGAGTCGAAAAATAAATGGTGAAGTAATGGATTTGGAGTGGAAAAAAACATTCATCACCATGTCCAAAGAGCACCAAAGAACGATTGTACCGATCCATATTGACGGCAAATTATCTAACTTTTTTTATCGCCTGGCCAATTTCAGAAAAAAAATAGGAATTAAAGCTAATATCGAAATGTTATATCTTTCGAATGAATTTTTTAAATTGCGAAACAAAGGGATCACAATTATTGTTGGTGCTCCAATTCCTTTTGATGCTCTTCCGAAAGAAATGACGGACATCAAAAAAGCAAACTGGATCCGAAGCAAAGTATACGAATTACCCAATTCTTAATTGCAAAACATGAATACAAAAAAAGAAATTATTGCCCCGATTGATAAAGCAATTCTAAAACAGGAATTAAATGCTGATCGTTTCGTACGTCACACTCGAAAAGAGGAAAATGAAATATACATCATCAATCAACACAATGCCCCAAATACGGTCAAAGAAATCGGACGACTAAGGGAAGTTACTTTTCGAGCTGCCGGAGGCGGAACTGGAGAAGCACTCGATTTAGACGAATTTGACACCAACGAGATCTGTTACGATCAATTAATTGTTTGGTCACCAGAAGATGAAGAAATTATCGGAGGTTACCGATTCATCATCTGTTCCAAAACATTGAATTTACCAAGCAATGAAATCCTTTTATCCACCAGTCACTACTTCGATTTTTCTGAAAAATTTATTCGTGATTATCTACCTCATACAATTGAATTGGGACGAAGCTGGGTTCAGCCGAACTTTCAACCATCTGTAAATCCTAGAAAAGGACTTTATGCTTTAGATAATATCTGGGATGGTCTTGGCGCTTTAACAGTGAAAAATCCGGATATTAAATACTTTTTTGGAAAAGTAACCATGTATCCCTCCTACAATACCGAAAGTCGTGACTTCTTGTTGCATTTCATGCACCATTATTTCCCGGATCAAGAGAATTTAATGAAACCTTTCCATCCTTTGGTTCAAAATTATGATGCAACTAAAGCTGAAGAATTGTTGAAAGGTTTAGAATTCAAGGAAGGATTCAAAGTATTAAATACCTATGTAAAAGAAAGAGGTGAATTTGTACCACCTTTGGTCAACATCTACATGAATTTATCACCGACGATGAAGACATTCGGAACAGCAGTCAATGCTGAATTCGGTGATGTCGAAGAAACCGGAATTTTAGTCGCTATTGCAGATATTTACGAAGAAAAAAAGGAAAGACATATTAAATCAATGTAGAGACGTTGCAATGCCTATAAACATGTAGAGACGTTGCAATGCAACGTCTCTACATGTTTATAGGATAAATCCAAATTAAAATTCAATCACCAATTCGTGTTTTTCAATTAATTTGCGTAGGTTAATCAATGCATAGCGCATTCTCCCTAAAGCAGTATTGATACTGATGTCCTCTTTTTCAGAAATATCCTGAAAAGAAAGATCTTGAAACAATCTCATTTTTAAAATATCTTTTTGAGATTCTGGAAGATATTCAATCAAATCAACCATTTGTTTTTCCAATTCACCTCTGGTAATTTCCTGTTCCCGATTTTCGTCCGTTAATTTCAAGGTATCGAAAATATTAAAATCAGGATTAGATGAGGATGACTCCGAAACCATTCTGACACGCGAATTTCTTCTGAAATGATCGATCACCAAATTATGAGCAATTCGCATTGCCCAAGGCAAAAACTTTCCTTCTTCATTGTAGGAACCAGTTTTTAATGTATTAATGATTTTTACGAACGTCTCCTGAAAAATATCTTCAGTAAGATCTTGGTCACGCAACTTCATGTAAATAAAACGATAGATTTTATTTTTGTGACGCATCAAAAGGACTTCAAATGCCTTTTCGTTTCCTCTTATGTATTCGCTGATGAGATCGCGATCCTCCATTTTCTTAATAGACATAATTCACTCGTATTAGAAGTAAAACAACTTGTTTCGTACTTAGTTAAGAGTAAATTTATGCTATAGGCAAACCGCTTTTTAATGATTAATATGAAGCTAATATAGAGAAATATTTTTAATGAACAAGCTAAAACGAACATTTCCAGTGTCTTTTTATGTAAAATGTAGTTTTGATTGAGCGAAAGGGGATTTTTGATGCTAAATGCTTGATGTTTGATTATTTTCCATAAATAAAATCACGAAACCAATCGGCGAATTGATCGATCTATCCATTCTGAGAATTATTTCATCAAACATTCAAAATCAAACATCAATAATCCGCAACAAGTTTCTTATCTTTGAAATCTCTTCCAAGAATAAAGTCAAATGCAAAAATTTATCGAAATAAAAGGTGCCCGGGTCCACAACCTTAAAAACATTGATGTTAAAATTCCACATGGAAAATTAACTGTAATTACGGGACTTTCAGGTTCAGGAAAATCATCTTTGGCTTTTGACACACTTTACGCAGAAGGTCAACGCCGCTATATTGAAAGCCTTTCTTCTTATGCTCGACAATTTCTTGGAAAATTGGACAAACCGGAAACGGATTACATTAAAGGTATCTCCCCTGCTATTGCGATTGAACAGAAAGTCATTTCCAGTAATCCCCGCTCAACGGTTGGGACAAGTACAGAAATCTACAATTACCTGAAAATCCTTTTTGCAAGGGTTGGAAGAACATTTTCTCCAATTACAGGAAATGAGGTAAAGAAACATACGGTTACTGACGCGGTAGAATTTTTAAAGTCCTTACCCGAAAATAGTCGTGTAATGATTTTATCTCCAATTTGTGGTTTTCAGAAATATGGAATCGAGCGACAATTGACTTTATTAAAAGATCAAGGTTATGTTCGGCTTTTGCTCAACAGAGAAACAATTGACATTGAAGATACACTGAATAATATTCCATCAACCATTGAAGAAGCTTACCTGTTGATCGACCGGATCAAATTAAATTTTTCAAGTGAAGAAGAGGAATCTCGAATCAGTGACTCGATTGGGCTTGCTTTTTCAGAAGGCGAAGGCTGTTGCGAAATTTACATTCCGGATTCCGATACATTTGTTCCGTTCTCTACTAAATTTGAGTTGGATGGAATGGAATTTCAAGAACCAAACGAACATTTTTTCACTTTCAACAATCCATTCGGAGCATGTAAAACCTGTGAAGGTTTCGGTCAAGTCATTGGTATTGATCCAAATTTGGTGATTCCGGACAGAAGTAAATCCGTATATGAAGGAGCTATTGCTCCCTGGAAAGGAGAAACGATGAGTGATTACCAAAATGAATTGATTTTCAATGCCAAAAAATTCGATTTCCCTATTCACCGGCCGATTGAAGATTTGACAGAGAAGGAATATCAATTGCTTTGGAACGGAAACCAGCACTTCCAGGGAATCAATGCTTTTTTCAAATTTCTGGAAACTCAATCTTACAAAATTCAATACCGTGTCATGCTTTCTCGCTACAGAGGAAAAACAGAATGTCCGGATTGTAAGGGAACCCGTTTACGCAAAGATGCAAATTATGTACTGGTCAACAATACATCCATTACTGAGATCGTATTGATGCCGATTTCGGATAGTCTTCAATTCTTTCAAAACTTAGACCTAAACGATTACGACAGACAGGTTGCAAAACGAATTCTTCCTGAAATTGTTAGCCGTTTAAACTTTTTATGTGATGTTGGTTTAGGCTATTTAACACTCAACCGACAGTCCAATTCGCTTTCAGGTGGAGAGTCCCAGCGAATCAATTTAGCAACTTCATTAGGAAGCAGTTTAGTTGGTTCAATGTATATCCTCGATGAACCAAGCATTGGACTTCATCCACGAGACACACATCGTCTGATCGGCGTGCTTAAAAACCTAAGAGATTTGGGAAATACTGTTTTGGTTGTTGAGCACGAAGAAGAAATGATGAAGGCAGCTGATGAAATTCTCGATATCGGTCCAATGGCTGGTATTTATGGTGGAGAAGTTGTCTTCCAGGGAACGTATGATCAACTCACTCAAAGTACCAATAGTCTCACCGCCGATTATCTGATGGGAAGAAAAAGTATTCCCGTTCCTAACAAGCGAAGAACGTCAAAAAACAAAATTACAGTCAATGGCGCTCGTCACAACAATTTAAAAAACATAACAGTCGATTTTCCGTTGAATAGTCTCGTATGTGTAACAGGAGTCAGCGGTTCAGGTAAATCGACCTTAGTTAGAGATATCTTATACAGTGCTATCCGAAAAGAATTAGGACAATTCGGCGATGCTCAAGCTAACTTTCGTCAACTTACCGGAGATTTAAAAATGGTAAAAGCCATTGAATTCATTGATCAAAATCCCATTGGAAAATCTTCACGTAGTAATCCAATTACTTATGTGAAAGCCTTTGACGATATTCGTGAATTATTCAGCAGACAACAAATCTCAAAAATGCGGGGTTACAAACCTGGTTTTTTTAGTTTCAACGTGGAAGGTGGAAGATGTGAAGTCTGCGAGGGTGAAGGTGAAATTACTGTTGGTATGCAATTCATGGCTGATGTACATTTACCTTGTGATAATTGCCACGGGAAACGTTATAAACTCGAAACACTTGAAGTAGAATACCGAGAAAAAAACATTGCCGACATTCTTGACATGGATATCCAAACGGCTTTAGATTTTTTCAAAGAGGGAAAAGACAAAATCGAACAAAAAATCGTTGAAAAAATACAACCTTTGGTGAATGTAGGTTTGGGATATGTCAAATTAGGGCAATCTTCCAGTACATTGAGTGGCGGTGAAGCACAGCGGATTAAACTGGCTTCTTTTCTCGCAAAAGGCGGAAGTACTCCTTCTACGCTTTTTATTTTTGACGAACCTACAACAGGTCTACACTTTCATGACATCAATAAACTCGTAATCGCCTTCAATGAATTAATCAATGCAGGTCATTCAGTAATTGTAATCGAACACAATACTGAAGTCATAAAATGCGCTGATTGGATCATTGATATCGGTCCAGAAGGTGGTGAAAAGGGCGGAAATGTTTCTTTTGAAGGAACTCCTGAAAATTTGGTTTTGGAAGAAAACAATTACACAGGGAAGTTTTTAAAAGACAAACTATTGCAAAAAGTATAAAATCAAATTTTCTTACCCTTTTTCAAAACAAACAAACGATCAAAAGAATATGAAAAATAAGATTTAAAAGGATAAATCGAAATTATTCTATATCCCTTTCTCTTGACTGGTGAAACGATATAAGTATCATCCTCAACCCACCACCAGCGATTTTTATGCAAAGGATCATAACTTGGCTTTTCCGATAAATAATAACCGTTGAATTCAAATCCACCGTCAATATTTTTTGGAGGGATTTTCACATCCAAGGTTAAATGCTTTAATGCTGACCAGCGCGCTTTGTTGAGACTAAAATAATCGTAAGTAGCGAGTAATGAGTAACCACTCCAAATCACAAAAAAAGGAACAAAAACAATACTTAAGATTTTTATTTGAGTCACATAAACGTATGTAATGTAAAAGAATGGAAGTAAAAAAAGTAAATAACGATCGTTCGCATAATTTAAGCAAATTGGTAGCAGATACAAAACAAATAAGAACACTACAAATAAAGAAACTTTTCTATTTTCGCTATCCGTTTGAGCAAATCCTTTTTTGACAATGGAAGAAAAAGAAAAGTAAAAACTAATGATTCCGACAAAATTTAATATACCCCAAATAGGATTGTACGATGTTATTTCATCAGTGCTATATCCCGTCATTATAACGGGACCTATACCGGATCCATGAAAAAGATTTCCAACGAAAGGCTCCGTATAATGAAATACTACAACTTTACCTAAAACAATTAAAATCAACACCAATAAAATCATCATCTGGAATTTTGACTTTAGAAGTTCTGTAATATGATATTTGAGATTACATATTAATAAAGGGAAAATCAGTATCCCCAAGCAAATCGATGAAGTCAATAATCCATAACAAAAACGAATGATGAAATCTTTTGAAAAATTAGAAAAACTACGAATGATTTCAAAAATCTGGAGATTGTAATTTGCAGGTAGCAAATCATAATGCTTCATCAATCTTTCAAACAATAAAGCAAAAACAAAATTGATCATCAAAGGTAAAAATGCAGTTTTAATTCTTGTTCCTGATGTTTTCTTTGAAAATAAATAATTCAATACAAAAATGAGAGGGATCAGAATACTGGATTGACGTGTTAATGTTCCTAACACTGTGAAAAGAATAAAAAAAACATACCAACGCTGACTACCTGTTTCAAAAAAAAGGATCCAGAAATAATACGAGATCAATGCAAAAAATAGGTTATAAACATCCGGAAGAAAAGTATTTCCCAACGAAATCAATAAAGGATTAAATGCAAAAAGTAGCAGAACAACAAAATGTACTTTTGAATCTATATTTAATTTCCCTAGAAGTCGACTGGTAACAACAATACAACCTATGCTTGTTATAATGGAAACACATCTTAATGTGAAAAATGAAAAGCCTACAATTTTGGAAACTAGAACCCCTAATAAAAGCTGTGGTATAAAAGGAACAGCTATCCAATCATCATATTTTAATGAACCGTTATTAACAAAATTTTCAACTGCCTTGGCATAAGCCCAATCATCATTTAAAGGAAAATCACCAGTTGGTCCAATTAAAAATTCAGCAATTAAAAATAAGACGGAAACACTTATCCAATTATTTTTTGTAAAAAAATTTTACGCATTATTTCGAGTCATCTTCATTTGTTTGTTAAACCAAAAATGAAAACGAATCTATTAATTCTGAAATTCCTTAGAACCTGTCGCCAATTCCATATCAAATTCACCTTCACTTTTGGCAATTACAACCGAAGCAAGGCAATTACCTAGTACATTCACACTGGTACGTCCCATATCCATCAAAGCGTCAACAGCTAAAATCACGCTGGCCTTTTCAGGATCCAATCCCATGGAAGCAACAGTCCCTGCCAAAATCACAAATGAAGCGCCTCTTACTCCAGCAACACCTTTACTCGTCAACATCAATGTCAAACACATCGTGATCTGTTGTCCGAGTGACAAATCAACCCCACACATTTGGGCTATAAAAACCGATGCTAGCGATAAATACAATGTAGTTCCATCTAAATTGAAACTATATCCGGTTGGTAAAACAAACGCAACCACTTTTTTCGCAACTCCGAATCGCTCCAATTTTTCCATGGCAATAGGCAATGACGCTTCGCTACTCGCTGTTGCAAAAGCCAATGATACCGGTTCTGAAATGGCATTTAAAAACCGTCCTATTGGAATTTTAGCCATCAATGCAATCGGTAAAAACACCGTCAAAACGAAAGCAAAAAGTGCAATATAAAGTGTACCGACCAATTTAAATAAACTGATCAAGACATCCACACCTGACTTGGCGACTGTACTTGCTAAAGCTCCGAAAACTGCCAACGGGGCGACATACATTACAATTTCTGTAAACTTAAACATTACTTCGGAAAGCCCCTCAAAGAAATTCAGCATCGTTTCTTTCTGCTTTTGATGCTTCACCATTCCTAGACCTATAGCGATAATCACAGAGAAAATTACAACTTGAAGGATATTATTTTCACTGATTGCTTTTGCTATATTTTCAGGAAACATCTCCACCAAATGATCTTTTGGAGTTTCATTTTGTTTAAGTAATTCTGCTGATTTCTCCTTGTCCGAAATCCGCTCTTCGGTTTTCACACCGACACCAGCTTGACTGACATTGATCGCTAATAATCCTATAAAAAGAGCAACTGTAGTAACAATTTCAAAGTAAAGAATACTTTTCAATCCCATTCTACCTACTTGTTTTATATTACTATGTCCGGCTATTCCTACAACCAATGTGGCAAAAATCAAAGGGGCAACCAATGCTTTAATCAATCTAAGGAAAATCTTCCCAAAACGCTCCATTTCCATAGCAAAAGCTGGAAAATCAATTCCCACCTCAATCCCAAGTATCATCGATGAAAAGATCCATAATGACATTTTTTTCCGCTTAAAAGAGATTACAAAAAGTAATCCCATCAATAAATATCGTAACGTTTTAAATACAACTGGATTGATAGAAGGTGTCTTACTTTCTATAAAAAACAAACATCCGATCAACATAAAAGAGCTGATGTACCAAAACAAGGAAAAAATTGATTTCAT
>CAIUKX010000663.1 GCA_903899795.1 uncultured Flavobacteriales bacterium | reverse complement strand
ACTGTAAATGTACTTCCTTCCATTTCGGTTGGCAATAATTTTTTAGTTTTTGCTCTTCCGGCTAAATCTCTCACGCCTGCACCAATTTGAGACAAACTCATCGCGTCAGTAAAACGTAAAACAGGAACCACTAGTCCATCTTCAACAGCTACAGCTACTCCAATATTCACGTGATGATTAATCGTGATGGCATCTTCTTTCCATTGTGAATTTATTTTTGGGTGCTTTTTCAATGCCATGGCACAAGCTTTAATAACCATATCGTTAAACGACACTTTAGTATCAGGCACGGCATTAATCATTGCTCTTGATTTCATAGCTTCGTCCATACTTACTTCAATCGTTAGATTGTAGTGGGGAGCAGTGAAAAGCGATTCTGCCAAACGTTTAGCAATGATTTTTCGCATTTGCGAATTTTTAATTTCTTCTGTCACCACTTCTCCTGCTGGAACAAATGGTTTTGCAGCTGCTTGAGTTTCTGGTTGAGAAGTTGTTTGCGATGTTGGCACTGGAGCCGAAGCTGTAAAGTTTTCAACATCATTTTTTATAATTCTTCCGTTTTCCCCGGAACCTTTTACTTGAGAAAGGTTGATTCCTTTATCTTTTGCTATTTGTCTGGCTAATGGAGAAGCGAAAACTCTTCCATTGTCTGAAGTTGTTGTTTCTTGATGAGTTGGAGTTTGTGCAACGAGCACAACAGTTTCAGTTGCTGCAACTGCTGGTGCTAAACCATCTTTTGAATAGTTTTCCGAAATTCCTGTAATATCAGTTCCCGCAGGTCCGATGATAGCTAAAACACTATCGACTGGTGCTGATTCACCTTCATTTATTCCGATGAACAATAAAGTACCGGCGTTGAATGATTCGAATTCCATTGTTGCTTTATCCGTTTCGATTTCAGCAAGGATATCTCCCTCTTTAACTGTATCTCCAACTTTCTTTAACCAAGTAGCTACAGTTCCAGTAGTCATTGTGTCACTTAAACGTGGCATAGTGATTACTTTTACGCCTGCTGGTAAGGTTGTAGGTTGTAGGTTTTGGGTTGTAGGTTGAGTAACTTCAACTTTTTCATCCTGGGATTTGGAATTTGAAGAATTAGAAATTAATGAACTAATATCTTCACCTTCTTTTCCAATAATGGCTAGAAGAGAATCTACAGGAGCCGATTGGCCCTCTTGAATTCCGATGTACAATAATACTCCTGAATTGAAAGATTCAAATTCCATGGTAGCTTTATCCGTTTCAATTTCAGCAAGGATATCGCCTTCTTTAATTGTATCACCTACTTTTTTAAGCCAAGTTGCAACAGTTCCTTCTGTCATAGTATCGCTCAAACGAGGCATTCTTATTACTGTAGCCATAATTATAATCTATGAGAAATGAAAGGATAATTTTCTTGATCGTACACCACATCATATAACTGTTGTGCTTCTGGAAATGGAGAGTCTTCTGCAAATTTTTCACATTCATCTACTAAATCTTTTACTCTTTGATCCATAGCTTCAATTTCTGCATCGGTTGCGTAATTGTTTTCTTTGATAATATCAAGAACTTGAGTAATTGGGTCGATTTTTCTATATTCTTCCACCTCTTCCTTAGTTCTATATAATTGTGCATCCGACATAGAGTGACCTCTATAACGGTAGGTTTTCATTTCTAAAAATGTTGGTCCGTCACCACGACGAGCTCTATCTATAGCCTCTGTCATTGCTTCAGCCACTTTAATTGGATTCATTCCATCAACTGGTCCGCATGGCATTTCATATCCTAAACCAAGTTTCCAAATATCAGTATGATTTGCGGTTCTTTCTACAGAAGTTCCCATAGCATACCCATTGTTTTCACAAATAAATACGACTGGAAGTTTCCAGTTCATAGCCATATTAAAAGCTTCATGAAGAGAACCTTGACGTGCTGCACCATCACCAAAATAGGTTAAAGTAACGCCTCCTGTTTCAAAATATTTATCGGCAAAAGCCATTCCTGCTCCAACAGGTATTT
>CAIUKX010000662.1 GCA_903899795.1 uncultured Flavobacteriales bacterium | reverse complement strand
GATTTTTGAAAGTTAGATTAATTTCTATATAATAGATACCAAACAATTAGGGAATAATATTCCTAAGTAAACCCAAAGAATACTACTACTTCCTAACAAACTTGATTGAAATTGAATTGACACAATGACGTGTATTTTTTTCAGTTAACCTCTCACCATGAAACACATGCCCTAAATGTCCTTTGCAATTTGAACATATAATTTCAATTCGACGGCCATCAGCATCGGCTACATGCTCAACTGCACCTTCGATTTCATCGTCAAACGAAGGCCATCCACAACCGGAATCAAATTTATCATTGCTTTTGTACAAAGGCATTTCACATCTACGACAAACGTATAATCCACTTTCATTAAACTTATTATATTCACCTGTAAAAGGGTATTCTGTACCTTTATTAACGATAACTCTTTCTTCTTCGGAAGATAATTTGTTCCACTGTTCTTTACTCAACATATAAAAATAAAAAAGTGCACTTTATTAGAGTGCACAGTTAATATTACTTCAAAAAATAAAATTTTATGATCCCATTCCTGACATTTGCAACTCAAACTCTTTTACAATAACTTCCATGGATTGTTTCAAGATATTTTCCTGACCTTTTTTTGCCTTCAAAACAACTTTAGCACCATCATTATCAACCTCAAAAGTTATATACTTTAATGAGGTGATCAATTTAGCAGGTCCGCCCATCTCAAAGGCTCCTGTATCCATCCCTTCAAAATTAACAAACCCAGTGATCCCTTTCTTACCATAATTATCACATCCTGCAGGAATAAGAGGTTTTTGATCTGAAACAGGGGCATACTTTGGAGACGAAAAACAAGCAATCCCATCCTTGGTAAGATCAATTTGCATCTCTCCCATTGAGAGCATCTCTTTCATCGATCCGGCAAGATCTAAACCTTTTTTTCCCAATCCAAGATATGCATTAAAATAAGGAACCGTCGAACCACTCTGATCAGGTTCTCCCATCATCAATATACCAAATTCTCCATTGAATAGATTTGATAAAGCCTTATCTCCACCTGCCATCAATCCCATTTGAACGGGACCTCCTAACTGACTTCCAAGGTTCGATAATGCTTCTGGTGAGTAGTCATCAATCAATTGTTGTAGTTTCACCATATCCATATTCATTGCAAAACCAAATCTAGCTGGTCCATGACCTAATTTTGACAGAATCGATGCCTGACCATCATCCTTTAAAAACATTTTCTTTTTCAATTCAGGAGAAAAAAAGTTCTTCGCCTCAATAATCGCAGCACCATTTTCGAAAGAAATTGAGGTTTGCGTATAAGACCCTTCCATCATGGCTTTTAATTCATCTTGTTTAGCTTTACTCAACTTTTGAATTTCAGCTCCACCTGTAGCATATATGGATGCAAAATTAACCCCCATCACTATATCTCCTTTCAAAGCCAAAATATCATTTACTTTTCCCTCAGAAAGATCACCTCTGCATCTATCAAATGCCGCTGACAGAGAAACAACAGGTTCAGTTAATCCTTTTTTGTATATTATAATTCCTAAATCTTTTTCTATTCCCAAACAAATATCTCCAAACTGTGTATAATTCAGATCACCGTCTTTGTCAAAATCATAACCATCTTTCGTCATTTTCTTAACCAATTCATCTGCATTTTTAACATCAACAAAACCATAAAAAGCAGCAGGACCTTGTTCCGTAATTGGCCCCTCAACAGCATAAAATATAGGTGATTTTGTATCAATATGCTTCTCAAATTCTTTCAATTGAGTTCCTACTACTAAACCATATTTCGGGATAGATTGATAATCCATTTTATCCAAAATTGTATTCACATCAGCCTTTCCAAAAAGTATCACAGATGAATTTTCATGCATAAATGCGGATAAATATTCTTTCAATTCACGATTTTCATTATTACTGCCACATGAAAAAAGGAATAAAACTAAAAGTGAAAAAGCAATTATGTGTCTCATTATATTTGGATTATTAAAATTAGAACTGCAAGTTAATAAAATTCAGAGCAAATTGAAGAATAATCGTTGAAAAGAAATGAATAAATCTCTTCATAATGAAATTCATTTCAATCAACTTGATTAAATTTGACTATGCATTTTGTAGAACCTTTTTTTGAGTGGAGAAATTTTTATGTCGCATCGGATGACCCATCATCACCATTCTATGAACAAAAATACAGTGAATTTGAATTTCACAACACTATCTACAATTTTTATATCCATCCACAATGGGATAATATGGGATCTCCCACTCTTTTTCTCAAAATATTATACGTAGACTACGAAGAAGGGTATTGCATTATAGAATTCATGGGAGAATGGAATGATGCCATTGAAAACGACATTATGACTTTCAAACGGGAAATTGTGGAGCCAATGATCGAACAGGGTATCAATCGCTTTATCTTAATTGGTGAAAATGTACTCAATTTTCATTATTCAGACGACTGTTATTATGAAGAATGGTTTGATGAAGTGGAGGATGGTTGGATTGCAATCGTGAATTTTCATGATCATGTGATCGAAGAGTTCAAACGCATTAATATTGATAATTATTTCGTAATGGGAGGTGAACTGGAAGATATTGAGTGGAGAACATTTTTACCATTCCAATTATTTAAAAAAATTCGAGGACTTGTCGAACGTAGAATAGGAATATGAACAAAAAAATCCGATTGAATTAACAACCGGATTTTTTTATCTGAAATATATTTAAATCCTTATTTCTGAATCATCACTTTTTTAGTATACATTTTGCTTCCAACTTGGAATTTTACTATGTACACTCCATTACCTATGTTTTCAGGTAAAAATTCTGTATGACTTTGTTTTTCGTTAATTGCGCCAATTTGATTTGAATATACCGTTCTTCCATTCATATCAACAAGATTAAAAGAAGCACTTCCTTCGCTATCAGTGTTCAAAGTATACAAGATAGAGTTTTGAGATGCTGAATAGGATGCCAAAAATTTATTCGCATCAGAAAGCTCACTCAAACCAGCTCCGCTTTGTGCAGCAGCAGTTAATACCAAGTTTTTTGCAACTTGTTTATCTCCACCTGTACCACCTGTACCATTTACTCCCAAACCAATTGAAAAAAGGTACACCGAGTTCGTAGCATTTGTTGGAGCCACCCATGTAAATGTCGCAGAACTGGAAGAAGCAATCATTGTTTTGTGGGACACACATTTAGGTGTGCTAGTATATACTTTACAATTGTTCGTAGAAACAGCTGTCAAAGTTCCTGCAGTAGTTGAACCTGATGTATTTCCATCATTCATCTCGAGGTTAAACCCAAAATAACTATATCCAGCCACACTATATGCGATTGTATATGATTGTCCTGGAACATAAGTATTGTTTACAAAAGCTGGAGTAGCTGTCAACGTTACAGTTGGGGTAGCCGAACCACCACTATGACAACCATTACAAGTTGAACCACCATCCGGTGAAGAGCCCGTATATCCATTCATACCACTGGATTGCTTCTCAATCGATGAAGCTGGACAAATACCAGAGTCGGTTGAATCATATTTACCAATTTTTGCAGCCCCATTGCCAGGAGACTGAAAGGATGAAATAAGTACCAATAATGCGGTACCAGTTAAAATAGAAATTACTGGAATAATTCTTTTTTTCATAGTTTACAATTTAAAGTTTAAGTTGTTAATTTTTAATAAAGATAGGTTTCAATGCGAACCAAATTAAAGCTGGAAAGAAATGTAAAGTCATTGCAAAAGGAATGAAATAACTAGTAATCATGATAATCCCAGGAACATCTAATTCTGGAGGGAATTTATAGGCAATCGGACTGATAATACTTCCGAAAGTCAACAATGTAAAAAGAAAGTTGAATACTATCTCTCCATACTTTGGCATGAACTTCATAATAGCAAAGTATCCTATTGATGCTAGGATACAACCAAATAAACATGCACCAATAAGATTATAAGTAGATATTACCGGTGAAAAATCGGTAAACATCGATTCCTTATACACTATGGCAAATATCACACATGCCAATCCAGCCAACAAGCCAGATGTAATACCAAGTAACAGGGCCCTTTTAAACATATTTAATTATTTTTTAGCTACAGGAATTGAAAACTCAATTTTCATTACATCAGGAACTGCTTCACTTTTATGCCCAACATGGAAGTCAGAACGTGTTACATTGAAGCTTCCTGTAAATTTCCCTCCATCAGCAGATTTAGTGAATACAACAGGAACTTTCATTTCTTTACTTGTACCTTTCACTTTCAAATCACCAGTTACATTATAACCTGCAGTAGATTTCTCAACTTTTGTAGATACAAACTTAATTTGTGGGTATTTAGCACCATTGAACCACTCCTCAATTTGTGCTTTCTTGTTCATCATTCCATTTCCAGTACTGATAGAGGAAACATCAATAGAAACATCGAATTTTGAATTCGCTAAATCAGCATCATCAAATTTAATTGTTCCCTTGAAATCTTTAAAAACTCCAGATGGGTCTTTACTGATAAACTTAATCGAAAAATCATCTTTAATTTTCCATTCTTGTGTATTAACTGTAGTTACAAACGCTGAAGTAACTAATAATAATCCTGCTAACACAGGGTAGAACACTTTTTTCATTTTTTGTTTTGTTTTTGTTTACGATTGAATTTATACTTAGCTTCTTAATTATTTAATTTTCCTTGGTCAACCCAGCATTGAAATTTCTGAATCACAGAATCAGGTAAAGCTGCTCCCAGAGGCATCACAGGAACTCCATTTGTTCCATGCATCGAACCGATGATTGCTTGCGCATTTGCTGATACATTCGCCCAGTTTGATAAATCAAATCCAGCAGTTTGTGTTGAAGCATCATGACAATTTGTTGTTGCACAACTTTGATTCATCAATGGTTCAATTGTTTGGGCATATTTAACAGTATCCGAGCAAAGCGCCGTTAAGACAATTGGGGTTACTGCTGATGGTATTGGTGTATGTTCTTTAACACAAGAAACCAATAACAATTTGGTTGCAATTAAACCAACACCAATAAAAAATAATACTTTCATTTTCATAGTTTTATTTATTTCGTTTTTTATTATTCTCTCATGTATTTTCTTCCGATGCAGAATCCCAAACGATATTGTGAATATTTAGCAAACGGGTTCTGATCTTTAAATGTATAAGGTATGAACTGTGTCTCACCAAATCCAGGAGAATTTGTCAGAGTAACTGAAAAATTATGTCCGAAAGTCATCCATTCCACAGCAATTCCTACACTATTTTGTCTCTTTACAGCAAGATTGGTTGTCTGTAAGTTATTATAATAGTATTCAAGAATCAGACCAGCTTTCGTACTAAAAGCATAACGAACCGCTCCGCCAATTGCAAACATCATGTTCACATCCCTATAATCAACATAGTTTCTGTACACCATCGTAGGCATAACCGCAACACTGATCTTACTACCAAATTTTCTGGCAAGATTCAATTGAGCAGAATAAGCAAACCGATCTGCTTGTTTCGGAAAATGAGATACACTTTCAACATCTGCATTTGCCTTCATATAGGTATAACTCATAGTACCGATCAAAGCTGCTGACAAAGGCATGGTTTTACTTTGATGCAACAATCTGTACTTAGTAAAACCATCCAGTAAGGCGCTATAAGGAGACCCCATGTTCCCCAATGAATATGTCCCTCTGGATCTTCCTACACCAACCATTAATTTATCAGTAATTCCGTACTCGAATCCAAAACGGATATCTGTGGCATTATCCAACCCTAACAATGTTTGCATTGCTCCTCCCAAATCTCCGAAACGGTGCTCAATTCTAAATTCAAGCACCCCTTTTCCAAGAGTTTCTACTGTGTGTCCACTAACCGCTCTTGTTCCTCCAAACGTTTCGATTTCTTCTTCGTAAACCTCCTCTTCTTCCACTACTTCAGTGGTCGTTTCAGTAGTAGTCGTTGACGAAGACGTTCTTACCTGTGCATAGGTTCCAATAAGGGGAGAAAAAACCAATGCCAGTAGTAAATTTTTAAATTTCATAGTTTTTGTTTATTCATTATTTTTTTATTGCGCCAAATCTATACAAAATATGTTAAAATTGTACAGTGTTTAACAAAATATTTTTCTTGGTAAATATCTTTTCTGCAAATCATAGCATAGGACGAACAGTTAAAGAAAAAGGTTGGAAAATGTTTGAAAAAATAAAAAAATAGTATTTTAGATGCAAAATTAAACGAGTACTTACTATGAAAAAGGCAGAATTAAGACTCTTATACCTCCAAAAAAGAAAAGAACTTTCACCAGATAAACTGGAACAGCTTTCCGAAGAAATTTGTAAAAAAGCCATGAGTAGCTTTCAATTGGAAAATAAAAATATCAGTCTATTCCTCCCAATAGAAAGGCAACGTGAAATAAACACTTATCACATTTGGGAAAAAGCCACTTCATTTGGAGCGAAAATAGCTGTTCCTAAATCAAATCTTGAAACAAATGAGTTGACCCACATTCTATTCGAATCTCACGACCAACTTGAAATTAGCTCACTGGGTATTCCTGAACCCAAAAAAGGAAAAGTGATCGCTCCCAATAAATTTGATTTTGTATTTGTACCCCTTCTGACTTTAGATTCAAAAGGTCATCGTGTAGGATACGGCAAAGGTTTTTACGATAGATTTCTAAAAAAATGCTCTTCTAACTGCAGATTTATTGGCTTGCATTTATTTGATCAAACAGATGTAATTGATGATGTTTTAACTACAGATATTCCTTTGGATTTCTGTATCACACCAACTGAAATCCTTCGATTTAACCGATAAAATTTTATTCTCCAAAAATATAAATTAGCGACAAAAGATCAAATAAGGTAACCTCTTTCCGAAATTTTCGTTGAAGAATCAACATTCGTATTGAAAATTACTACGTTAATGAGATTAGCTCTGGTATTTTGTTGGTTTATTTCGGGTTCAATGATACTCGTTACTCAACCTCATTCCGCATTTGGAGTGAAGATATCTTATCAATCTACAGGTGCAATCGTTTCCTTTATCGCATACATTGACAATGGACGAACGCATACGCACGTAAAACAAATTACCGAAACTGAATTCATTAAAATAGCATCAGGACATTGGCCAAGCATTTACAATCCAACTAGGAGAAATTATTTCGAAGAGTACAAATACAATTGTGGCGTATTAAAAGATTCATTTACCCTGAAAGAATATACCTATTGTCTCCCCCTTGATTCACTCTGGAAAATTCATTTTGAAAAACATCCTGTAGATATTACGAAAGGAAATGGATGGAGCAATAAACAATTTAATCCATCCCTAAAACAAGAACTATACCTCTATAATCGCTATGGTGTGAAACATATTGATGCTGATTATTTCCTAGATACCAACATGTGGAAATTACTCGGAGATGTTCAGGATCCAGCTTGGATAGCAAATTATAAATCATTGAAATAACATTTTTGAGATTCAAGACTAAAAGACTCAAGACCGCTTCTCTCAAAAACATAAGAAAGTCAGACTAAAAAAACAGGTAAAAAACTAAAAGATGACTTCTTAATTCCCTCGACTTAATAATCAACATCACTTTATGTATCAAAGCCTTGGTGTAGATCTAAAAATTCAGTCGACTTTCATCCAAAATTTAACCTGTCATTAGTCTTACGTCTTTTGTCTTGGAGTCTTAGATCTTCATGAGAAAAAATCTTACAAAATAAATTGTCAATCTAAACTTTGCTTTTATCTTTACAACATTACAAAGCAAAAACAAAACAATTATGTTTGACAATAACGAATTTAAAAAATATGCTACCAAACACATGGGATTGAGTAGTATGCACCTTGAACATTATATCGAATCCTCAATGACTCCATATATCATCGAAGAGCGTCAATTAAACATGAGTCAAATGGACGTTTTCTCTCGATTGATGATGGATAGAATTATTTTCTTGGGAACTGGCATCAATGACCAAGTGGCAAATATCATCAATGCTCAATTGTTATTTTTAGAATCTGCTGAT
>CAIUKX010000661.1 GCA_903899795.1 uncultured Flavobacteriales bacterium | reverse complement strand
CTGGAATCCATTCGCAGATGGAAATTTCTTTACAATGACTTCAGACGAGCATTTTATTTATGCAACTTCTCCAAAATCTACCGTTAAAAAATTTACACTAATTAAATAATTAATAATGAATTACGATTATTTAATTAAAGAGATTATTCAAGTGATTCAAAGCAATTTTGAAGAAGAGGCAACTGGGCACGACTGGCATCATATTGAACGAGTCTACAACATGGCTTGTCACCTCCAATCTATTGAAGGTGGAAACAAAGTCATCATTCAACTGGCAGCACTTTTACATGATATTTCAGACCACAAATTCAATGGCGGAATTCTGAATAAAGGTGGAGAGGTTGCTTATGATTTATTGCTCGAAAAAGGTTGCGATGCAGCTACTGCAGAAGAAGTTAAAAATGTTATCGACTGTGTATCTTTCAAAGGAGCTAATGTAGAAGATCACGCATTGACACTTGAAGGAAAAATTGTTCAGGATGCAGATCGTTTGGATGCATTGGGCGCAATTGGAGTTGCCAGAGCTTTTGCTTTTGGAGGTAATAAAAACAGACCCATTTATGAACCGGCAAATACACCTGTATTGCACGACACATTTGAAGAATATGCCAATGCTAAAAGTCATACCATTAATCATTTTTATGAAAAACTATTACTCTTAAAAGATCGACTCCACACACCTACCGCTATAAAACTTGGAGAAGAAAGGCATTTATTCATGGAACGCTTTTTGGAACAATTCTACAAGGAATGGAATGTAAATACGATTAACTGATTTTAATGTTAAAACAATACGCTTTAGGTATAGATATTGGTGGAACTAATACCGCTTATGGATTAGTCGAACGTTCGGGAAACGTTGAATATGAAACCAGTCTTCCCACGACAAAATACAAAGAACCGGAAGCTTTGGTAAAAGCTATCTACAACGATATCATAAAAAAATACTCGATTGACTCTATTCTTGGGATCAGTATAGGTGCTCCAAATGGAAATCATTTTACAGGAAACATTGAGTTTGCCCCTAATTTGGCTTGGAAAGGAATTGTTCCACTTGCTTCCATGTTCCACAGGAAATTCAATAAACCTGCTCAATTGACGAACGATGCAAATGCTGCTGCAATTGGTGAAATGTTATTTGGAAATGCACAAGATCTTCATAATTTTGTTACCATCACACTTGGGACAGGTTTAGGAAGTGGTGTAATCATTAACAATCAATTGGTGTATGGCGAGGATGGTTTTGCCGGTGAATACGGTCATATCCGTGTAATTCCGGACGGCAGGATTTGTGGCTGCGGGCGACACGGCTGTTTGGAAACTTATGCCTCTTCAACAGGTGTTACCAGAAGTATCGTAGAATTGGAGTCGAGAAATAAAATGACTTCTGCCCTATTCCAATTGGAAAAACCAACTGCGAAAGATGTTTTCGAATTGGCGCATAAGGGCGATATTTTTGCAGACGAAATCATTGAATATACGGCGCGAATCTTAGGAACTTCCCTTGCTGACTTTGCTTGTTTTTCAAATCCAAAAGCTTATTTACTCTTCGGTGGAATTGCGCAAAGCGGACCTAATTTCGCCGCTCGTGTAAAAAACCACCTGGAACAAAATCTCTTGAAGATTTACCAAAACAAAATTGAAATCCGTACTTCTTCGCTTCACGATAAAAATGCAGCTATTCTAGGAGCGGCTGCATCAGTCTTCGCTCAAAAAACAATAAAACCAATTCAATAGATTATGAAAAAAGTACTGTTATACCTTTGTATATTTTCCTCCAATCTTGCTTTATTTGGACAAATTGGAAGTGTGGATCAATTGAAAAAAAGTCAGGATACACGAAAGCAATACATCAACCCTGGTAACGAAAATATCAAAACAATCAACAGCAAATCAACGTATGTTGATCCTTTCATAGGTACAGGTGGACACGGACATACCTACCCTGGAGCAAGTGCGCCTTTCGGGATGATGCAACTGAGTCCTGATACACGTTACGATGGCTGGGATGGTTGTTCAGGTTATCACTATTCTGATTCTATGATCTACGGTTTCAGTCACACCCATTTGAGCGGGACTGGCGTTCCGGATTACGGAGACCTTCTGATCGTACCTCAAAGCGGTACACCAAAAATACAGCCAGGCTACAAAACAAAAGATGGTTATGGTTCGAAATTTAGTCATTCGAAGGAAAAAGCAAGTCCCGGATATTACGAAGTAAGTCTTTTAGATCAAAACATAGATGTTAGATTAACGGTTACTGAACGTGCCGGATTACACGAATACACTTTCAAAAACAAAGAAGGAAAAAAATACATTTTAATCGATCTGGATCACAGGGACAAAGTTCTGGATGCACAAATATCCCGCATTGACCGTAAAACAATTTCGGGATACAGAATTTCAGAAGCTTGG
>CAIUKX010000660.1 GCA_903899795.1 uncultured Flavobacteriales bacterium | reverse complement strand
TTATTGAAACATAATTAAATATTATTCAATTACAACAAACTATTATTAAAACATATTAAATTAATAAAACTCAAATCACTTAAAAACTAATATACTATCATAAAACAATTTTTAGAAGAAAAACCGACTCTAACTAAAGCATTTTACTAGGTAAAAACACCTATGAAAAGCCAAAAACATGTACAATATTAACCTAGTATAATACCATCTAAGCCAATACAGCCTCAGCATTTTTACAGACAATTTTTAATCCATAGTTTTGACAATAACAAGCTTATAATATATACTACTAAAGTCCAAAACTATGAATTCATTGAAAATTTTATTCGTAACGTTTTCTCTCTATTTTCTTTCAATTGAAAGCGCATTTTCAGGAAGCAGATATTGGATTGGAGGAGCAGGAAACTGGACAACCACCTCCCACTGGGCAGCTTCTTCAGGAGGAACTACCGACAACATACTACCTACAAGCACAGATGACATATACATCGATGCCAATTCGGGAGCAGGAACAATAACCACTAGTTCAGCGATTACAGTGGCCAGTATTAATTTTCAATCAGGATGTTCAAGTATTACACTTGATGTAACAAGCAATACATTGACTGTCAATAATGATATTTGGCAAAACAGTGGTGCAACAAACGGCACTATCCGAACATCTGGAGGAACATTAACTGTAAAAGGAAACATCAATGTAAATGCAGGAACATTTCAAGCCAATTCAGGTACAGTCAATATAAACGGCACTTATTTCTTCATAGCTGGAGGAACCAGTAATTTTGCCGGAGCCACGATTAACGTAGGTAATAGCACAGATGAATACATTCGTCTATATTCCGGAACTTTAACCATTTCTACAAGTACAGTCAATGTCACCAACTACATATATGTCGACAACAACGGTTTAAATATATCAGGTGGAATAATCAATATTGGAACAGGAATGGCTTGTAATTACATTCCTCTATATGTTGCAGGTTCAGGAACGATCTCAGGAGGGACGATCAATATTCAATCAGTACAATCAAACGGCTATGCGACCTATATTTCATCGGCATGTACATTCACAGGAGGCTTGATGAAAATTACTGCAACCAATGGAAATTACTACATCTACTCTCAAACATCATATAATCTGGAAATAAATAGTCCGGGTGTTACAGCCTATTTTGCTAGTAATGGTACTTTCGGCGGTGATTTCACATTAACCAACGGAACGGCAGATTTATCCGGATCAACCATTATAACCACTGGACAAACCTATCTAAATGGAGGAACATTTCAAGCTTCTTACGGAACTTATACTTGTAATGGTTCTGGCGTTGCATTTTCTATCAGCGGTGCAACAGCCAATTTTGCAGGAGCTACCATTAATGTAGGAAATAGCACCGATGAGGCCATGCGTATGTATTCTGGAGCTATCAACGTTTCAGATGGAACGGTGAATATCAAAAATTATTTCTTGACAGATGTTGCCGGATTTTCTATCTCAGGAGGAACAATGAATATCGGAACGGGAGGAGCAGTCACTTACGAAGCCTTTTACATGTTCGGAAACGGAACTTTTTCAGGAGGAACAATCAATGTACAATCCGTTCAATCAGGTGGCTCAGGAATAGCTTATGATATAAGCAGCGGAAGCACTTTCACCGGAGGACTAATGAAAGTAACCGCAACCAATGCGAACTACAACCTATGGACCAGAAATGCATACAATCTCGAAATAAACAGCCCTTCAACTACCGCAACTCTTGCGTCGAGTATGAATATTAAAGGAGATTTGACTGTAACAAGCGGAACACTAACAGCCTCAACCGGAACAACAACTTTTAACGGCACAGTTGCTCAAAACATCTTAGGCACTTCGGCTACAGCAATCACTTTATATAATGTCACATTGAATAATTCAAACGGACTCACCATTGCCCCAAGCAGTGGAATAGCAACAACTGTGAAATATACACTCACGCTAACAAGTGGTAAAATCACCCTTGGGAATTACACATTAAATATTGGAACAACGGGTATCAGCGGTTCAATATCCGGTGGAAACTCATCCAATTACATCATCACCAACGGAACTGGAATTCTGAAACAATTTAATGTGGGAACCGGGCAAAGAACATCCGTTTTTTATCCGATAGGAAATAGTTCATCCAGTTACACCCCCATCACACTTGCTGTTTCAGGTAGTTCAACCGTTGATGATTTTGGAATTCGAGTTGATCAAAATGAATGGACAAATGGAACAAGCGGAAGCACTTACACCAACCATGCAGTTGACCGAACCTGGTACATTTCAGAAGGGACAACCGGCGGTTCAAGTGTAACTATTGCTCCGCAATGGAATGCTTCAAATGAGCTAAGCGGTTTCTCACGATCATCTGCTTTTGTCAAACATTATTATTCAGGAATGTGGAATTATGTAGCTTCTGGAAGCACCACTGGTAGTAATCCTTATACAATAACATCTGGAGCGATAACGTCTTTCTCACCGTTTGCTATTTTCGATGCAATTGCTTTACCTATTTCACTTATAGAATTCACAGCTGAACCTATTTCAAGGCAAGTTGAAGTCAATTGGAATACCGCTACCGAAGAAAATGTTGATTATTTTGTAGTTCGAAAAACAACCGACGGTATGCATTTCCAATCAATCGGTACAATGAATTCAATGGGAAATCCCTCAAGTGGGCATCAATACGTGATGAACGATCTCAATCCTTTTTCAGGGATATCCTACTATCAATTGGAAACACATGACATCAATGGTAATATAAGTTATTCCGATTTGCGATCCGTACTTTTTTCAAATAATGAATCCTCGATTTCTATCTATCCAAATCCGGTGATTAATGGTGAATTTAATCTTATCAGTGATAAATTATCTGATGAAGTAGAAATCTCAATTATAGACAACTCCGGAAAACTTGTACATTTTGAAATAAGAAAAGCTACCAACAATGGGATTATTCAACTTAATTTAGGGCAAAATATCGCCAGTGGATTGTATCATATTCATGTTTCCAGCCAAAATTTGAACGAAATTATTTTGGTGAATTTTCGATAGACCCATCACGAAATAACAAAACGAACAGCATGATTTTTCAAATCAAATCCCTTTGATTTTTTGGAATCTATCCATGGCATTCTGATCTCAACACCTTTCTCATTATCCTGAGATTCAGATTCCTTTTTTAGGACATGGTAAATCTTCTTCTGAAAACGAACCGTAATTCTTTCTTTCAATTTCTCTACTTTAAGATTTAATCCCTTGCTCTTTATCATCCAATCTTTGTCACACATCGAAAAATAAGAAATTTCACCCGGATAGAGCTTTCGATATGATTCAACCATGAACTGGATCTTTTTCAAATTAGAAGGAGGAGCATCATAAAAACAATAAATATGATCTTGCTTTTTGATCAAAAATGTCGCTTTATTGTGATTAAAAAAACAAATTTCAGAATGATTCATCCGATCAAAACGATCGACAACATAAAAAATAAGTATCAACATCACTGCTCCACCCAACACTAACTTAAGCTTATAATTGTGATTCCGAAACAAATAAATTGCTGTTATAATCAGATACAAAACAACCAACATCCATGAAGAAATCTCATATCCAGAGGCAACAGCACCCGGTAATCCATCGATAAAATACACAAATTGTAGTGAAAAGTAGAGCGAAAAAGAAAGGAGTACAATTGCAATCTTCGTAAGCCATTTGAGCCATGAAAATATAAAAACAACCATTCCCAATCCCAAAATTGTACCCGTACTCAACATTAAACCAATGTTTGTCAGCACAAAATAATTAGGGAACTGATGAAAATAATACAAGGTCAAAGGAAGTGTCGTTACCTGGGCAGCAAATCCGACAGCAGTTCCTTCCCATACTTTTCTCATCCATTTATTCGGAACAAAAATCCATTTTGAAATCGGCCTGTAAAACCAAAAAATCCCCAACATTGCTGCGAACGAAAGCTGAAATCCAATATCAAAAATCAAAAAGGGATTCATTAGAAGCAGAACAAATCCTGTGAAGAACAGATTATTAACCGGCTGATAATTTTTACCCCATAATTGAGAAATGGCAAGAACCGAAAACATAAAAGTCGAGCGTAATACCGAAGCCGACATGCCAGAAACAAAAGTATAAATCCAAATAATCAGTAAAGCGATGACTAATGCCTGCTTACGAGATAATACCTTCGATAAACCTTGCAAGAGAAATAATAAAATCTGTAAAATGATCCCGATATGTAATCCTGAAACAGCCAAAACATGCATTGCACCAGAGTTTCCAAAAGCCTTTGTGGTATCTGCTTCAAGAAGACTTCTTTCCCCGAGAATCAATGCCTGAGCCAAAGCCAATTCTTGACCGTCAAGATTCTTCGCTAAAATATTTGCTAAATATTCACGGGAATCAAGAACCCATTTTTTCCAAAATGAAAGTTCATTACCGCCTTTCAAATATTCACCTTTCCCTACAAAAGCCATGTGCCTTATTCCTCTACTCAGCCAATATAATTTCGCATCAAACTCCCCAGGATTTCCTTTATTACTGATCAAATCAAGTGGCGACACTAAATTCAAACAATCTCCAGCTTTTACAACATCCTGATCATGTTGAATCATCAGAGCGACTTTTTCATTACAGCTAAAACTTGACTTTCCTTTATATATTGAAAAAACATTTCCTGTAACTTTCATCCATTCTTTTTGAACATTTTCAACTTCAGAAGTACGAAACAAATACGAATCACCCTTTCGATAATTTGTTTCAAAATCTCCCTGGTATTTTGGAAAGCACCGTTCAACAACCACCTGATTTCCAAAGAGAAGAAAAATGATAAAAGTAAAGATCCAGGCAAATC
>CAIUKX010000659.1 GCA_903899795.1 uncultured Flavobacteriales bacterium | reverse complement strand
CCAACTCAGCCCTAACATCATTATACGTTGCATTCGGGTTAAATTTCTCGCTATCTATTCCATTATGAATTACCAGCGACTTTTTTAACCCGAATTTACGTATACCATCGGCCTCATTACTTTTTGAAACTGTAACGGTAACAACACCTCTCGGACAAGCTCAGGTGGATGTCATCAAATCTCAACCGGTTTTAGCTACCATTTTGAGAGCAGGTTTGGGGATGCATCAGGGATTGATGAATTATTTTGATGCTGCTGAAAGTGCATTTGTGTCAGCTTATAGAAAACATACAACAGCTGAAGATTTCGATATTCACGTTGAATATTTGGCATCACCGGATCTTAGTGGAAAAACATTGATTATTAGTGATCCTATGTTGGCTACAGGTAATTCAATGGTCATGGTTTACAAAGCATTGCTGAAGCAAGGCCGTCCTTCTAAGATTCATGTTGTTGCAGCAATAGCCTCTGAAGATGCTTTGGAGTTTTTGAAAAAACATTTGCCAGAGACTACTGAAATTTGGGTAGGTGCAGTAGATAGTGAATTAACAGCCCAATCATACATTGTTCCAGGTCTTGGAGATGCTGGTGATTTGGCTTTTGGTGTAAAATGTTAGAAACAATACTCACACCTAAACGATAGGGATGGATTTCGGAAAATATAGTGCCTTTTTTTTACTTTCGATGCTAAAGTTTTTGTTCACCCCTTTTGGTGGACCGGCTGCGAAACTGACTTTTTTTGAAACTTATTTTTCGTGTGTTTCAGGTGCTATTTTCAGTGCGACTATCTTTTATTTTATGAGTGAGTTTTTTTTGAAAAGAGCCAGTAAGAAAAGAGCAATTCTGCGTAAAGAAGCGGCTGATAAAGGAATTGAATTACCACTTACGAAAAAGTTTACGAGGACAAATAAATTCATTGTTCGTATGAAAATGAGGTTCGGAATTTATGGAATTTCCATTTTTGCACCTTTATTTTTTTCAATTCCATTGGGATCGATTATCACAGCCAAGTTTTATGGTAAAGAAAGATTTACCTTTTTGATCATTGTTGGAGGGATTTTCATGAATGGATTCGTAACAACAGGATTAGCCTATTTGGTAAAGTCATTATTATAGATGATGAAAAACCGGTTTCATCTTTTTTTCGATTTAGACAGAACACTTTGGGATTTTGATAAAAATTCACAGGTTGCTTTGAAGATTTTACACAAAGAGCTTGATCTTCAGTCTAAAGGAATCAATTTTTATGATTTTTTTCATAAATACAAACGAATCAATGCTGAGTTGTGGGTCGAATACGGCAAGGGAAAAATTACTAAAGAAGAATTGAGAACAACCCGATTTGAAAAGTGCCTGATAAAATTTGGAGTCGTTGATGATGAATTGAATCAAAAATTGAACGACGGTTATATTGAAATTTCACCCAACCAAACCCATGTATTTCCTCATTCGCACGAGACAATTAAAGAGTTGAAAAACGATGAGTACAATCTACATATAATTACCAATGGCTTTAAAGAAGTTCAATATAGAAAACTGGATAATTGTGGATTTTCAACCTATTTTGATGTGATATTGTGCTCAGAAGAAGTGGGTAAAAATAAACCTGCACCGGATGTTTTTCATGCAGCAATGGAAAAAGCAGGAGCGGATCCAAAAAATAGTGTTATGATTGGAGATGATCTTCATGTTGACTATTTAGGAGCGCTCAATGCTGGAATGAAAGCCATATTGTTTGATCCTGAAAAAAATCACCGGACACGAAAAGATGATCATCATATTCAATCCTTAAAACAAATCCCGGAAATCCTTCCTTGGGTATTCAGGGAGGTTTTTTAGAATTTTGTCCCGTTTTGTGCGAAAAATTTTCACTTGAAAAAAATACACACGTTATAGCTGGTTTTGAAGGTTATGGATTTTTTAATCATAAAAATATTTCATATATTCATTTTTAATAAGTTGATATAGACCTACTTTAAGGTTTAAGTAGATAGGTCGAGTTACAAAAAAGTGAAAAATTAGTGAAACATGATACGCGATTATTTTTTGAACTTTGACGTCGTTTGATGATTAATGTGTTGATCGTAAGGTGCATAGAGGCGAGATAGTGAAAACAGCAGTCTATAATAGTGGATATTCAATCACTAAGTTGGCTGAACGTCTCAAAAAAAGCAGGAGATGGGTGTATCAGATTTTTGAAAATAATAATATTTCATTGGATTTGATCATTCAAATAGGAGAGATTATACACTATGATTTTTCGTCTGATATCAAGGAATTGAAAAGAACACAGAAT
>CAIUKX010000658.1 GCA_903899795.1 uncultured Flavobacteriales bacterium | reverse complement strand
TGGGCAAAAAATGAAAATTGTTATCAATAAAGGAGAATTGGAACACCACGTAGTTGATATTATCAACGAAATGGGCGCCAATCAAATCTTATTAGATCACTTTATTGGAGGCGCAATCGAAGCAGAAGCAGACGCCATTTGCGATGGGAAAGATGTTTACATCATTGGAATTATGCAGCATATCGAACCGGCGGGAATTCACTCCGGAGATTCTTATGCGGTACTTCCACCGTACAATTTGGGAGATTTCGTGATGCAGCAAATCGAAGACATTACAAAGAAAATCGCAGTTGAATTGAAAACCGTTGGTTTGATCAATATTCAATTTGCTATCAAAGACGATAAAGTGTACGTCATTGAAGCCAACCCAAGAGCTTCTAGAACAGTTCCTTTTATTGCGAAGGCTTATGATGAACCGTATGTAAATTATGCAACAAAAGTGATGCTGGGAGCAAAAGTAAAGGATTTCAATTTCAATCCGAAACGAGAAGGATATGCTATTAAAATCCCGGTTTTCTCTTATGAGAAATTCCCCGATGTAAAAAAAGAATTAGGTCCTGAAATGAAATCGACAGGTGAAGGAATCCGTTTTGTGAAAAACTTGAAAGATCCTTACTTTGTAAAAATCTATTCGGAACGTAATTTATATTTATCAAAATAATGATAGTCGAAGCAAGTGTTTCAGGATTTATAAGAACAATTTTATTGATTCTTGGAACACTTGTTTTTTTACGTTTTATCGGAAAGCTAATGATTGCGAAACGCAATTTGGATGAAGACAGAAGATTGCGTGAAGAAAAAGAAAAATACGACCGTGAGCTAGCCCGGAAAAAAGCCACTTTTGGAAAAACGTCCATTTTAGGACAACGATTTTCCTCACCTAAAACCAATGCTTCTCATTCCGATGTTGAGGATGCTGATTATGAAGATATCACCTAATTCTATTTTTTAGTACGCACTGAAAAACAAAATTACTATCTTCATCGCCTGTTAGAAAAAACACCGAATAATTTAATGTAAAAACATGAAAAATTTCTTCGTAAAAAATTGGATTCACTTTGCTATCATAGCATTTTTCTTTATTGTTACTTTCGTCTATTTCGCTCCTGAATTCGATGGTTACGGATTGAAACAACATGACGTTGAACAATACGTTGGGATGGCACATGAGACAAACGAGTACAGAGATAAACACGGTGAAGAACCTTTGTGGACCAACTCCATGTTCGGAGGTATGCCAACAGCTCAGATTTCAGTTTTATACCCTGGGAACTTTTTTCAAAAATCAACCATTGCATTTACACGTTTTTTCGGCGGTCCTGCAGCGATTGTATTTTTACATTTAATCGGTTTTTATTTATTAGCACTTTGTTTACGAATTAATCCAATTGTCGGTGTAATTGGGGCTATAGCAGTCGCATTCTCATCCTATGAAATTATTATTCTGCAAGCAGGACATAATTCTAAAGCGATAGCTGTAGCATTTATGGCTCCGACTATCGGAGCTTTTCTCATGGCATATCGACGAAACTGGATGTGGGGAGCTGTCCTTTCAGCCATTTTTATGGCGTATCAACTTTCGTGTAATCACCTTCAAATCACGTATTACATGGCATTTATCCTGGTAGGAATCGGGATCATTGAATTTGTAAGTGCAATCCAATCAAAAACAATCAAGAAATTCATGATCACTTCAGCATCTATTATCGGTGCTTATGTACTTGCTTTAGTGATCAATTACGGAAATATCTCGTTGACGAATGATTACGCAAAACATACAATTCGTGGAGTAAATGATGTGACAATCAATCCGGATGGAAAAAAGGCAACAACTCAATCTACTGGATTGGATAAAGATTACATTACAAACTGGAGTTATGGAGTAGGTGAGTCCTTCACGTTGCTTTCTCCATACGTAAAAGGATCTTCAACAGTTTATTTAAGTGAGAGTCCTTTCGCTGATTACACGGATAAAACGGATTTAACAGGTGATCAGATTACGGCTGCTAAACAAATGCATGTGTATTGGGGAGATCAACCGATGACTTCTGGCCCTGTGTTTATTGGAATTGTTGTGATCTTCCTGACATTATTGGGAATGATTTATTTGAAAGATCGAGTGAAATGGGTTTTACTAGCTGTTTCCATTCTTTGTTTGATGTTGTCTTGGGGGAAAAACTTCATGGGATTGACAAATTTCTTCATCGATCATGTTCCTGGATATAATAAATTCAGAACAGTGACGATCATTTTGGTGATTGTAGAATTCTGCCTACCATTAATTGCAGTACTTTTCCTCGACCAGCTTTTAAAAAACAGAGAAACAATAAAAGAAAATAAAAAACCATTCCTGATTGCTTCGGGAGCAATGTTTTTATTCTTAATTGTATTGAGAGTAGGTGGACTTGGAGATCATTACACATCAAAATCTGATTCAGATCAATTGGAGCGCTACCGTTCAGGTATTATGTCTCAAATTCAGGGAATGGATCCTGCTGTTTTGGCGACTCAATACAAACTGGATGTAAACAATCCACAGCAAGTCAACCAATTTATTGAATCTCAAATGGAGAATGTAAATAAAGGGTTTGATTCAATAAAAGTAGTTCGGAAAGAAATATTCAATTCAAGTATGAATACGACCATCTTGATTTTTATTTTTGCTTTCGGTTTGATTGCCTTAATTTTCTACACAGGAACGTCTACCATTATTGTTTATTCAGGTTTGGCCTTGTTACTGATGATGGAATTGATCCCAGTCGATCGTAATTACTTAAGCAGTGAAGAATTAGCAAGCGGAAGTTATAAATATTGGGTTGAAAAAGCAAAAACTACCTATCCGATCGGTCCGGATCCAACGGATGAACAAATCCTTGCTGCAGAAATAAGTGCAAATCCATCTGTACGCAAAGCAGTTGAGAAAGCTGAAAGTGAAGGAAATGCAAAAGCAAACGAGCTGGAATACACCGGGGATGATAAACGCAGAGTGGTTGAATCGTATAAATTTCTTGCTTTGAATGAAGCTACGAACTACCGCGTATTTGATCTAAATGGTGGATTTGGAAGTGCAAGAGCTTCGTATTTCCACAAATCACTTGGTGGTTATCACGGTGCGAAATTGAGAAACATTCAAAACTTATTTGATTTTCAATTATCCCATTCGAACAACAAAGTCTTTGATATGTTGAATGTTAAGTACTTTATTCAGGAAGATAAAGTCAGACCGAATCCAACTGCTCTTGGAAATGTTTGGTTTGTAAAAACAGTCAAAACCGTGACTGATCCGAATCAGGAAATTCTTTCGTTAGGAAATACGTTCCACCTTGAAAATATCGGAAAAGGGAAATTAGTAATCAATTCTGAAGACAAAGCGAAAGGTGACGTTTACGGAAGTGAAAGCATCAATTATGTATTAGAAGGAACGATGGATTCAATCAAAGTTTCATTGCCAAACGGACTTCAAAAAGGATTGAAAGCATTGTTCGTGATGGATGCAACTGGAAAAACCAGCTTGATTCCATACCAAACACAATTGATGGATACTGCAAATTCATTCAAACAAATGGTTTCGATTGAGATCAAAGATGAATTTATTCCTTCTGAACAAGCTGTCATGTTGAAATCGGAAACTCAAAAAATCAGTGGGAACCACTTTACAGGTGAAGGTTCTATCAAATTATTGAAGTATGCTCCCAATAAATTGGTCTATCAATCTTCTTCTAAAGACAAGCAATTAGCGGTCTTCTCAGAAATCTATTATCCAGAAGGTTGGACAGCAACGATTGATGGGAAGGAAGTTGAAATAGCGAAAGTGGATTATTTACTACGTGGACTAGCAATTCCAAAAGGAAGTCACAAAATTGAATTCAAATTTGACTTGCCGAAATACCACAAATCCAATTTATATGCAATTCTTGGAACGCTGATCATTGTCATTGCAGCTGGAGCAGCATTTTGGTTTGATAGAAAAAAGAAGTTGACGATTGTTGAGTGAAAATCAGTAATTAGAAAATACCATTGAGCAGTGGGGGAGTCTAATAATCCTTTTAGATTTCCCCATAAAGCTTCATAAATAAATAGCCAATTCTATCCGAATTAAATTTTTCCGAATTCTCAGTACTAATCTTTTCATGATTATAAGCAATGAAAAGCGCTTTAGTGATATTCTCTACCCAACTTTCAATAGAGTTTTCAGCCAATAATCCATTTTCAGGATTTATTAATTCAGGGATCGCCCCAGCATTGGAAGCTATAACCGGTGTTCCTGTCATCAATGCTTCAGCTATAACGATGGAAAAGGTCTCAATTGAGGATGCATGTAGAAAAAAATCGGATTTTTGTAAAATCTCATTAATTTCTTCATGCTTCTTCGTACCCAAATAATTGATCTGAAAAGAATGATTTCTTTCCTTGATTGAATCTAAAAGAGGACCATTCCCAACAAAATTCAATACGATTGGCTTTCCGGCAGTTAATTGAACACGTTCCAAAGCATCGACCAATAATCCGGGATTTTTAGGAGAACTCCAAGTCGCGATTGCCGTAAACACAAGTTCAGAATGCGTTCCTTTCATTGTATAGTAAAAAACGGATTCATCAATCACGTTCGGAACAACCGTGATTTTTGAGGTAGATTCCGGAGAAATAGAAACAACGATTCCTTTTAAATATTCAGAAACTGTAGTTATTGCTCTAGCATTTTTCAATGCATTTTTTCCCAAGTAACCGAAAAGATGCTTCTGAGTAAATCGGTCAACTTTTGACCAGTGTTCGGTGATAATATGCTTTGTATTCAATCGTTTTGACAAGAGGTAACCAACACAAGCAGCAGGAAAAAGCACATTGGAATGGATAAGTTCAATCTTTTTTTTAGTCTGAATATTTTTGGAGATATACTTTCCTGCAATGTATGAAGTCAGATATGGAATGGAATAAACCCATTTGTAAAAGCGAGAATGAACATGAATGTAATGCGTTTCAATAGAATCTTCATCCATGATAACTTCGTAATCAAGCTTAAAGAATGATTTTGAATAAACGACATCAAAGGCTAAAACCGTAATATCAGCACCTGTTTTAGAAATCGATTTTGCATGTTCTTTCACAAAAATGCCTTTCAGCGGATTTTCTTTTGTTGGATACCAAAAAGAGAGAAATAATACGTTCATTTCAGAAGATTTGAAGTTTGATTTCTGTACGATTTACCATAGTATTCTCCTCTCTGTTATTTTGATCATTATCAAAGATAAGCCAGACTTTTTCAAACCAGCTATTTTCTTGTAAAAGTAAAATCCTTTAGCTAGATTTGCAAGTATTAATTTCAATTCAATCCGTTATTCTGATTCGTGACTATTTCATTGTTTCGATTCATTTTTTTAATAATACCTGTTTGAATTAAAATTGATGTCGAGCTTATACATTTTATAGAAAAAAAGCGATGTCAAACGTAAAAGAAAAGATTGATAACTTTCTATTAAAACCTTTTTACAACCAATTCATTGATGATATCAATGAACAAACGATGGATTGCGATTCAATGTTGGACATCGGTTGTGGTTTTAATCTAGCAATCAAAAAAATAACGTATCGAATGAAACACTCGGTAGGTTTAGATGTATTCCTTCCAAGTATTGAAAAAGCGAAAGCAAGCGAGACACATACGGAATTTGTTTTGGAAGATGTGAAAACCTATCTGGAACGCATGCCTGACAATAGTTTCGATGCAGTTATCGCTTTGGATTTGATCGAGCATTTAACCAAAGAAGATGGTTTTTGGCTCATTAAACAAATGGAACGTTTGGCAAAAAAGAAAGTATTGATTTTTACCCCAAATGGATTTGTTCCGCAAACACCGTATGATAATAATCCATGGCAGGAACACATTTCTGGCTGGGAAATCTCTGAAATGCATAAATTCGGGTACACTGTTTTGGGATTTGGTGGTAATAAAAATTGGAGAGGTGAACGTTTTGCTATCAAATATAAACCTAGAGTTTTGTGGAAATATGTTTCTTTTTATTCGCAAGTGTATTATCATAAACATCCCAAAAACGCATATGCTATTTTGTGCGTGAAAAACTTGAGTTAATGAATCCTCTGGTTTCCATTGTCACCCCGACATATAATCACGAAAAATACATCATCGAGTGTATTCAGTCTGTACAAGCGCAAAGCTATACAAATTGGGAAATGATTATCATCAACGATGGAAGCACGGATAATACAGCTGAGTTGGTAGCTGAATACATCAAAAATGAACCAAGAGTAAGAATCTACAACCAAGAGAACATTGGAATTTTCCGTTTGGGTGAATCTTATAATTTTGCCCTGAGCGAATCCAAAGGAAAGTACATTTCAATACTGGAAGGTGATGATCTTTGGGAAAGTGATAAACTGGAACTTCAGGTAGAAATTCTGGAAGAAAATCCAGCTATTGTTGTTGCCTGGGGGAAAGCTCAAACTGTTAACGGAGATACAAAAGAAATTTACAATACACATCCCATTTTGGATGAAAATCCTTTTTTCTTCAATCAGCCCAAAGGTAACATCCTGAATCTTCTATACATTGAAAACTGTATTCCTGCATTAACCATTACCATTCGGAAAGATTCACTTTTAAAAGTCGGGGGATTTATTCAGAATTTTAATCTTCCTTTGGTGGATTTACCTACTTTACTGAAATTAAGTCTTCTAGGTGATTTTTATTTCCATAAAAAAGTACTAGGACAATGGCGGATTTATGCCAATCAAGTTACGAAAACCTTTCCGGTTGAAATCATGAAAGGACGTTATGATGTTGCTGTTTGGCATTATCAAAAACTTCCTACTGAAATAAAAAATCAACTGGAAATTTCTGAAAAGAGCATTCACGCTCATTTCAACAATATCATCATGAAGGGCTATGCCATGTCCGGACGGTATAAATTGATCCGAAAAGATTTCTCGAGTGCACGAAAAGACTATATTCGTTCGTTATTCTACGTAGGAGTTTTCAATCCAGTTTGGAGATTAAGGGCATTAATTGGATTAATCTTCAGTTTCTTTCATTTGAATATTGAAGGATTGGCAAAATTAATGGGAAAAAAAACGTATACGCGATAGATGATTTCGTCCAAACTTTTAAAGAATTCCATTCTCTACACGATAGTAGGATCGCTTCCTTTGGCTTCAGGACTGATTTTACTCCCATTTTACACAAATTACCTAAAAGGAGTTGATACCTATGGAATTCTAACTTTATATATCAATTTTTCATTACTAGTTCAAGTCATCGTAAATTTCAGTCTCGACTCTTCGATCGGAATTCACTATTTCGAATACAAGGATGATCCTGATAAGCTGAAGAAATACATAGGAACCTTGGTTTCTCTGTTGCTTGTAATAGGTGGAATCTTTTTATTGATTTCATTTCTGCTTGGAGATACTGTATTAAAACTGATTTTCAGCGATAAAGCTATTGTCTTTTTACCTTTTGGTTTAATGTCAATTTTATCCGCGATCTTTTTTAGCTTCTATAAAACCTATTCCAATTTATTGATCAATCAGCAACGGACGATCCGCTTTTTTTGGGTAAATATCCTTTATTTTCTAACCTATATAGTTTTTACACTCGGTGGACTTTATATATTTCCTTATCAGATAGATGGCCCGATATGGGGGAGACTACTTTCTTCCGTTTTGCTATTTATGATCTGTTTATACTTTTTCGCCCGAGAGTATGGAATTTCGCTCCACAAAGAATACGTTACAGAAACTTTCTTTTTTTGTCTTCCACTGGTGTATTATTCAATCATCATGTGGGTAACGAATTACGGTGATCGGTACATTATTAATTTCATGCTAAAAAAATTCGACGTTGGTATTTATGATTTCGCACTAAAAGTGACCTTACTTATTGATGTGGTCTTAATGGCATTAACTAATACGATTAATCCAGTTATTTATCGCATTTGGTCCGAAAAAAAGATTAAACATAGTACGGATGAAATCAATCAGAATCACCATTTTTTCACCTTGACTCAATTGTTTTTAATCGCCCTAACATTATTGGTGATGCCTCTAGCAGTGCCTTTATTTGTAAAAAACACTGATTATTTTACTTCGTTTCAATATTTACCAATACTGGTGCTGGGCTTTTTATTTCGAAGCCTTTCGAACATGTATATGATGCCTCTTTTGTATTATAAAAAAACCAAAGTTCTGCCCAAAGTATTTTTAATATCATCCGTTATACAGATTGCAGCGGGTTTCGTTTTTATCAAGTACTGGGGAATCTGGGGAGTTGTCATCAGTTTTGTAATAACTAAACCTATTCAAGTGTGGTTACTCGCAAGAGAAAGTTCTAAAGTGTATGAATTCAAATTCAATAAAGCGAAGATGATTTATTTGCCGATGGTGTATGGAATATCCTTAATTTGCTTTTACTCCATCGGAACAAAATTTGTCGATCGAATCTACATGGACATTCTTCAATTTGTATTCTGCTGTACATTGATCGGAATTGTATTTTGGAATGAGATCAATGAGAAAATTTTATCACGATTTTTAGCAAAAAAATAGGGGAGTGACCTCCCCATAATATCTCAACCGTTCATCATCCTTACTTCACAAAAGCTTTGATTTTTAGTACCGTCAACCTAGGTTCTGTATTTGCTGTAACTGTAACTGTTTTATTTTGTTCCCCAACCTGTCCTGGTTTTGGGTGAAATACAACCTTGATCTTATCCGATTTTCCAGGAAGAATTGGTTGGTCAGGCTTTTCAGGGGTTGTACACCCACAACTCGCCTCAACCTTCTCAATAATCAAAGGTTTTTTTCCTGTATTGGTCACGATGAAATGAGTGGTATTATCTGATTCTTCTTTCACATTCCCATAATCGTGCTCCAACTCATTGAATGATAAAGTTGTGTAATTAGCTAAAATCTCTTTCTCTCTTTGTTCTTCCTCTTTTTTGATTTCTTCCAGAGATGCATCCAATTCTTTTTCGCTTTGTCCTCCTGCTTCAACGGCAGAAATCATTTTCTCATCTTGTTTCTTTACTTTTATGGAAGATCCTCCGCAGGCAGAAACGACATAAAGTGCCGAAATAAAATAAACGATTTTTTTCATGTTTTCTATATAAATTGTCAATCAAAAATAAAAATACTTTTTAGTTTTTTAACTTTTACCGTTGTCCAAATTCATTTTTTCGTATTCAT
>CAIUKX010000657.1 GCA_903899795.1 uncultured Flavobacteriales bacterium | reverse complement strand
TCTTACAGTATTGTATCGAAGGAAGTGTTGTTTCCAGTTTTTGATACCAATGAAAACGATGAATTTTTAACTCAGCTAATTAACGCTGGTTATGGTAACAATAGCGAAGGATATGATTCTGATATTATTCCTGGCGCAATTGGGGAGTTTGGTTTTGTTGCCACAAATCCAATTCCTGTAAAGGGAATTATGGGTGGCTATGCTTATCTTGAAAATTTGCTTTTTGAAGATGGAACGCCAATTACACATCAAAGAACTGGTTCAACAGGTGCTGATAATATAGAAAATTCTATAGACTGTTATAAAATTTTAAAAGATGGTATTGAAAAATCAATTATTTATATTTCACCTTATCATAAAAAAAATTCAGCTATTGCTCCCAAAGGTTTCAAGCTTAAATAAATTTATTTATAAAATATTTTACGGCTCCCCAAACTCATCAACAATAACTTTTACCTGAGCAGGAGTAAGTAATCGTTTATGCTCCTTGTAACCGCATTTTTTTAAATCTTCCAACACCTTGCCATTTGCTACAAGCCATATACGAAATTGCCAGCTAGCACTCTTTTTATTGATGCTAGGAAAATATAATTGTGCGAGCTCACCATAACCGTAAGCTCGCACTTTAAAAGTTTCTTCATTCATTTTGGTGTCGTTTAAATTACACCCCCCGTTTTGAATAAATTAAACTGATGCAGCTGCCTTTGGAAACGAAAGTCGTGTACCCATTTTGAGAGCCAAGTCCGTCATGTCATTTCCAATTTTAGTATCTACAATCCTGGCATAATGCTGCGTTGATTTTATATCCTTGTGTCCCAGCATCCTGGAAACAGATTCAATAGGAACGCCATTCATCATGGTAACGGTAGTAGCAAACGTATGCCTGGCAACGTGAAAGGTCAATGATTTTTCTAACCCTATAAGCGTTTGAATTTCTTTGAGGTAGGCATTTAATTTTTGATTGCTAATTACTGGCAATACTTTTTCCTCTGCTTTCAAAATACTCAAGTCGGTATATTTCTCAATGATGAATGTAGGTACATTCAACAATGGAATTTGCGCCTTAACCTTGGTCTTTTGTCTTCGAGTACGAATCCATAACACACCTTTGGGGTCGCATTCGATTTCTGAGGCCTTTAGTTTGAATAAATCCGCATAAGCAAGCCCACTGAAACAAGAGAATACGAAAAGGTCTCTAACAAGCTCTAATCGAGGAATCATGATTTCTAAATCCATGATGTTCTGCAATTCCTTTTCAGTGAGATAAGGACGGTCAACTTCACGAAGCGTTAATTTAAAATCTGCAAACGGATTAATTTTAAGCCAGCCGTTTTTAAATCCAATCATTACAATTCGTTTGAAGTTTTGTAAATACTTGATAGTGGTGTTGTAATTGCACAACTTTTTTGTGCGGAGAAACACTTCAAACTTTACAACCATTTGTCGATTGATTAATTTAATGGGCACATCATGCACTCGATATTCTTCCAAGAGGAATTGCTTCATCCATTTCAAAGCCGTGCAATACTTTTGATAGTTTGCATAAGAGGTTTCTTTTCCGATGAGTAATTTTAGGTCATGGGTGTGGTCTTCCCACACGGTAAAAAGTGTTTTTGACTTGCTAGTGTTCACACACAAAATAGCATCGCGTAAAAGTTCAGGAGTAGCCTGGTCATAGAGGGCGTTAAGGTCTGCGTACTTGTTATACGCATTTGCTTTGAAAGCTTCCATGTACCGATTTACTTCTAAAGCCTCTGAAGTTTTTCCTTTGCACATTCCAAGTTTGCCATCCCAAACCTCGGGCTGAACATATCTTTTTGTGAACATGGCGAGCGATTGACCATTGATGGTAATACGCATGTTGATGGGGCAGTCTCCGTTTTTTGTAGGACGAGATCTGTTGATGTAAAACATCAATCTGAAAGTTGTTTTTGACGACATAATAATTTTATCAAATGGCCCCCCATTTTGAGTACAAATTTGATGACAAAATCTCGAGTTGCAAAACGTCAAAACGAGACAGGACGCGACATTGAGCGACATACTGTGACGTATTTGGTGTTTTTTAAGAGGACGTCACAAGTTGCAAAATAAATGTGTCGTTTTATGGCGTTTTAAGTCGTTTTCAGAGCCATATTTTTCCATAAAAAAACCCCGATTATCATTGATAATCAGGGTTTTAGCTTATTTCTTGTTAGAAATGATGCGGAGAGAGAGGGATTCGAACCCCCGATACCTCTCGGTACGCCGGTTTTCAAGACCGGTGCATTCAACCGCTCTGCCATCTCTCCGGTGGCGCAAAATTAGTAATACTTTGGCTATTAACAAGATTTTTTTCAAAAAAAGCAAAATATTTTCTCAAATAAAATTTTATAACCGTCAATTTGAGTTGATTTAAAGCATTTTAATACTGATTTAATACACATCACTCAATTTTAAATAAAAATGATGAAACAGTAAATAGGTTTTGTAACTTTACAACATCTAATACTATTTGATATGACTAGATTCTTCTTATTTCTGTTGGCTTTTAGTGCCTTTTCAAGTATTGCTCAGACGCAGAAAGTGAGAGCAACCATGGATGATAAACAGTTCTATGCTCCTGAAATTGGTGAATACATTGAAATTCAATTGCAGTTTGTAGGGCATTCTGTAAAATATAAAAGTGAACAAGGTGGTTTGATTGGAGAAGTAGCTATCAGAATGGCTATTAAATCTGGCGATAATCTGGTGGCATCCGATGCATACCGTTTGAAAACGCCTTTGATGAAAGACAGTATTATTGAAGATTTTTACGATGTGAGACGTTTTCCTTTAACACCGGGAAACTATAGTTTTGAAATAGAGTTACAGGATCTAAATGCGGAGGGAACCCCTATAAAATCTACTGTTCCTTTGTATGTTGGAGATTACTCTAAACTGTGTAATATTTCAGATATTCAGGTTTCAGAAGTGGTCGTAAAAGGAGATGGTACTTCTGATTTCTTTAAGTCAGGTTATGATATGTATCCTCACATGTCAACCTTCTATCCGCAGGAAATAAATAAACTTCCCGTCTATTTTGAGGTTTATAACACCGCTTTGCTCGGAGATAGTGTTTTTGGAATTAAGCAATCTGTTACAGACATGATGAATGGTAAAGAGGTGGAAAACATGACACAGTTTACTCGCCATAAAGTTGCCGAAGTGGTACCAGTTTTGAAACCAGTTGATATTACGATGCTTCCTACAGGAAAATATTCACTCGATTTCTCAGTCATTCGAAGAGATTTGAGTGTAGTTACTAAAAAATCATATGAATTTGAAAGAAGTAATGATATAGGACCAAGTGTAGTAGATGCAGCTAGTGTTTTGATTGACCCTGCTTTTCAGGCCTCCATCACAAATGATAGTGTGGATTTTTACCTTGCAAGTTTAATTCCGATGTCTGCCAAAAGTGAAGTAAAACGGATTCTTGCAGTATTGAAGTCAAAAGATAAAGAGTTAGAGCGAAAAGAAATACAAGCTTTTTGGATCGCTACATCTGGAGCAAAATATTACAATGATTGGATGAAGTATAAACAGCAAGTATTAATGGTCGAAGGTTTGTATAAAAATAATTTTCAAGCAGGTTATGAAACAGATCGTGGCCGCGTTTACCTTCAGTACGGTCCCCCTACGACTGTTGTAGCAAGAGAAGTATCTTCGAATGAGTATCCATATGAAATATGGCAGTACAACAAAATAGGAAAATATAGTAACAAGCGTTTCGTATTCTACAACCCTGATCTTGTAAACAATGCGTACCGTTTACTGCACTCAGATATGATCGGAGAGTTGAAAAATAACAGTTGGGAATTGGCTTTGAACAAACGGAATACGACCTTTGGTAATGTGGATGATCCCAATGCCAATATTCAACAAAGTTATGGTTCGAATAGTAGTATAAACTACAAATAAATGCATTGAATTGTATGACATCAGCTTTTCAGAAAACTATTGTTAACTTTACTTCGAAATAGTAAGAACAAAGAATAGTTGAGCAAATTAGCAATTGTCATATTAAATTGGAATGGTGAAAAATACCTGGAGCAGTTTCTAGAGAAAGTTGTACTTTATTCTGAAGGTTACAGAGTTATTCTTGCTGATAATGCCTCTACTGATCAATCTGTTGCTTATGTTCGCCAAAATTTTCCATCGGTTGAAATTATCCAAAATGATGAAAATGGAGGTTTTGCCAAAGGATACAACGATGCACTCAAAAAAGTGGATGCGGAATTTTATCTGTTGTTAAACAGCGATATTGAAGTGACACCAGAATGGGTTTTACCTTTGCTTGAAATCATGAATGACCCTTCCGTAGCAGGTTGTCAGCCCAAAATCTTATCTTTTCAGGACAAGCATTTATTTGAACATGCCGGTGCTTCAGGTGGATATCTGGATAGAAATTATTATCCTTTTTGCAGAGGGAGAATTCTTGAAAAATTTGAGGAGGATGAGGGACAGTACGATGGTGTTGCTGAAGTTTTTTGGGCTACGGGAGCTGCATTATTGATTCGTTCTGAATTGTATCACAAAGCTGGGGGATTGGATGAATACTTTTTTGCCCATATGGAAGAAATTGATCTGTGCTGGCGTTTGAAAAAGCAAGGTTATCGTTTTATGGTGCTTCCTTCTTCTGTTGTATATCACGTCGGTGGTGGAACTTTATCCTATACATCACCCCGAAAATTGTATTTAAATTTCAGAAACAGTCTCTTTATGATTGTAAAAAATCACGAAGGATTGCTGTTTTCCAAACTGTTTCACAGAATGATTTTAGATGGAATAGCAGCTTTTCGTTTTATCATCAGGGGTGAATTCAAAAATTTCGCTAGTGTTTTCAATGCGCACATGGCAATGTATGGGCGAATTGGAACATTGC
>CAIUKX010000656.1 GCA_903899795.1 uncultured Flavobacteriales bacterium | reverse complement strand
TTGTGCGACCAAATCCAAAAAGGAGGTTTATCGATAATAAGTTGTTCCAAAAGATGGGTGTGCTTTTCAGTAATTTCTCCCCATGACATTTGGGCCGGGGTTTCAGTTATCAAAGTAAGTTCCATAGAATAAGACCCACGTTTGGTTTTATTCATGGAGAAAAAGACGACTGCAAAATCGTATTCGTGTGCCATCTGTTCCGTACCGAAGAGAACTGCAGTTTCTTGTTGTAGAAATTTCATCCAGTAACTTTTCCTTGAATCTCCCGGGGACTGGTCCCCTAAAACAAGAACGGCGATTGGATTTTCTTTTTCAGACACAATTGATTCTTTAAAATTCTTGGCATTAATGACTTTCATACCGAATCGGGATCGGCGCTCATTGATTTTTTTATCCCAGAAACGGCTGCTGAGTGGCATTCCTATTCCCAATGCTTGATGAGGAAACAAGGTGTTTTGAGAAGTAATCAGCCATTCCCAATTGTTGTAATGTCCTGAAACCAAGATAACGCTTTTTCCTTTTGCATACAAATTAGTCATCAATTCAGGATTAACGACCTTTAATCGTTTTTTGAGTTCCTTTTCCGAAATGGTTAGGTTCTTAACCCCTTCAGCTAACAAATCACAAACATGACGATAAAAAAGTCGTTCAATTTTTTTGTGTTCTTTGGATGTTTTTTTAGGAAATGAATTGGCAATGTTTTTCCTTACGACTTTTCGGCGGTAAGGGATGATGGTAATGATGAGTAAAAAAAAGATGTCAGTAATCAAGTATAATACTCTCAAAGGCAACCTTGAAGCAGGAATCACGAAGAGGTAATATGCTATTTTTTCCAACATTTTTTTATTTAGTCATTAGTTTTAATTTTAATCAAACATTTAACATCAAACATTCAACATTAAAATTTATATTTTTCGCCCCACAATTTACGGATATATTCTTGAATTTCAATTTCTTTCGGACTGCTTCCCGGTTCAAAGAAGTTCATATTTTTGATTTCTTCGGGTAAAAACTCTTGTTCAGCAAAATTTCCAGGATAACCATGAGAATATTTATAACCCTTTCCGTAACCCAGATCCTTCATCAATTTCGTAGGTGCATTGCGCAAAGGAAGAGGAACTCCCAGATTCCCGGATCGTTTTACTTCTTCTTGTGCTTTGTTAATAGCCATGTATGATGCGTTTCCTTTGGGAGAAGTGGCTAAATAGATCGTGCATTGTGCCAAAATAATTCTCGATTCAGGCCAGCCGACAACATCGACCGCTCGAAAACAATTGTTAGCCATTAAGAGTGCATTTGGATTTGCCAGACCGATATCTTCGGCAGCAGAGATAATCAATCTGCGGGCTATGAATTTCGGATCTTCACCGCCTTCAACCATTCGTGCCAACCAGTAGACTGCAGCATTCGGATCACTTCCACGGATCGATTTGATGAAAGCCGAAATAATGTCGTAATGTTGTTCGCCATCTTTATCATACATAGCCAGACTTTGCTGGGCATTGGTCATCACGATTTCATCCGTAATATCAATCTCTTGCTGACCTTGAAAAGTTCCGATGATAATTTCAAATATATTCAAAAGTTTTCGCGCATCACCACCGGAAATAGCCAGCAAAGCATTGGTCTCTAGTAAATTTATTTTTTTCTTTTGAAGGATTGTATCTTCTTTGATCGCTCTTTCCAGTAATTCAAGCAGATCTTCCTTGGTATGATTTTGAAGTGTATAAACCTGGCATCTGGATAACAAAGCCGAGATCACTTCAAAAGAAGGGTTTTCAGTCGTAGCCCCAATCAGAGTTATGGTTCCTTTTTCAACTGCACCTAAAAGTGAATCCTGCTGTGCTTTTGAGAACCTGTGAATTTCGTCGATGAAAAGTAAAGTCCCTTTTTGCTGAAACATTCCACCTTGTTCTACTTTTTGAATGATTTCGCGTACATCTTTCACACCCGAAGAGATTGCTGATAAAGTATGTACCTGACGTTTGAGGTGAGCAGCAATTAAATGTGCCAATGTTGTTTTACCTACACCAGGAGGTCCCCATAAGATCATAGAAGGAATTAATCCCGAATCCAATGCACGACGAAGTGAAGCACCTTCTTTGAGAAGATGTTGCTGTCCGATGTACGAATCGAGCGTTTTCGGACGCATGCGTTCAGCTAATGGTGCAGGGATTGACATTAGTGGGGACGTTTGTGTTTCCAGCGTTTATGCGACCAAAGCCAATATTCAGGATGTTCAGCAATTACCATTTCTAGGTAATGTGTGTGTTTGTCAAGAATATAACCATCGGTTACAGATTTAGGATCGTCGGTAATGGGGTAGAAGGTTACTTCATAAAAACCTCTTTTTACTTTTCGGATACATCCGAAGAGAACAGCCTGATCATATTTAGCTGCCAAACGTTCCGTGCCTGTCATCCAGCCTGTATCTTGGTGTAAAAAGGTATTCCAATATGCTTTTCTAGAATCACTCGGGGATTGATCGTTGACCATGATAGACATGGTTGGTTCAGTGCCGTTATTTGCAATATAGCGAGGAATTTCGCGCATGCTGATCATTTTCATTCCAAAACGCTGTCTGGATTTTTTGATTACTCGGTCAAAAAAATTGTTTTTCAAAGGGTGATAAGCAGCAATTGTTTTATGTTTGATTTGTTTTTGAAGTCCTAGTGCGTAATATTCCCAATTGTTGTAATGTCCGCATAGGATCATTACACTTTTTCCTTTCTCAAAATACGAATTTGGTAAGTCAGCATTGATGATTGCGCATCTCTTTTGGATCTCTTGTTCCGAAATAGTAAACGATTTAACGCTTTCAACCAAAAAATCAGTGAAGTGTTTGTAAAACTTTTTTTCGATGGCTTTTCGGTCACTATCGGACAATTCCGGAAATGAATTTTTTAAATTTTCCCGAACTACATCTTTTCTGTAACCAATTATATAATAACAGATTATGTAAAGTAAACTGGAAAACCAATAAAGCACGCGAAAAGGAAGATACGAGATCGGAAGTGCTAATCCATAGAATAAAATACGACTAAAAAAGTGCGTCATGCCATTATTATTGCGTCAAAAGTAGTCTTTTTGTATTGAAAACAAAATAGTATCTGAATTCATTTTTACTTGTTATTGGATTTTTATTTTCTAGAGTTTTCTTTTAAGGACATTCATTTTGCTCAAAAGGTTAATTTATTTGGCTTTTTTTCGATTATACTTTACTGTGAAGAATATTTAATAAAAAAATAATGTGTACAAAGTTGATAATTTAAAATTAATTATTTAGTTTTGTTGTATGCAATTCATAGTTGTAGTTAGGTATGTTATTTCAGCTAAGTTAGAGAAAGAGGAATAGGTCATTATTGATTTATTCCTCTTTCTGTTTTACAGACAGATAGCTTGATAAATTAAGTTTGAGAATAGTAGTTGATAAAACTATTTATATTCGATGAAAAGGTTAATTTGATAAAAAAGAACCGAGTAATATGCATTAGCTTAATTTGTTGTAAGTTATTATCCTAAATTTGCTTTGTACAATAAATTCATAGTTGTTGTTTACAATTTTATAGTTTTAGCGAACTTTTAGAAAGAGGAACATGTTTCAAACGAATCTGTTCCTCTTTTCTCTTTACAGCAATTCATTAAAAAATAAATTTTATTTTTGGCGCGTAAATTCGAACCCTGCGCGTATGAAAAAGCACTTAATTTGTTACCTTTTCTTTTTAATTTTCGCCTCTTTTAATGTTTCAGCACAAACACAAGGGATCGCTTATCCAGCTGTAGGAAAGGGTGTTTCAACAACATTTGTTACAGATTATCATTGTTTGGGAATCAATTCTTCAGCACTTGGTTGGGGAACTGGATATAAAAACAAAAAGTTTACAATGGGTTCAAGTGAGTTTGGTTTTGGAATCTATTCGGATGCCCTTAATTCAACCAAATTGAATAATTTGTATTTTTCAATTAAAAGTGAAATTACAGGCAAAGGAACTCCATTAACTGCCGAGCAACAAAAAAGTGCGGCAGCTGACTATGCTTTGGCAGGTGTTTCGGTATTCCTGGATTACAATTGGGGTGGTTTCTCATTTCAAGGGAAACGATTTGGAGGAATAGCCTTTAATGTTCGGGAGAGTTACCAGTATTATTCCAAATTCAATCAGGAAACAACAGATTTGATCTTTAATGGTAAAGTTTCCAATTATTTTGATTCCCTAACGGTTGCCTACGGAACAGATACGGTGCATATTGCCAATCGTCCTGATGTTTCATCCGATACTTTAAGTCATGTGATTTCCGGAAAATTAAGTATTCCTTTAAATTTAAGTCAACTGACAGCAGGATCTGAAGTAAAAATGGTTTGGAATCGTTCGTACAATTTCGGTTATGGAAGAAAAATTTTCGGAAAAGATTCTCTATTTGTTTTATATGGAGGAATTGGCGGACGTTACATTCAGTCGATGGCGATGTTTAACATGGTATCGAATGACCAGGGATTAATGATGTATTCATCAATCACACCGGCCTTTGATATCAATTATGGAGCCATTGCTTCAACCAATCCATCGAATTATTCAGCTAAAAGTATTTTTCCCAAAGTAGTAGGTGATGGGTATGGTGTTGATCTTTCAGCGAGTATGATTTTATTTTCGAAGTTGAAAGTGGCAATGTCTGTCAATAATATCGGTCAGGTTACATATAATCGAAATGTTTATAAGGTGCAGGATACAATTTTTACAAGTCTTAATGTTCATGGACTACAGAATTATGACATTACTCAATCAATTAGTCAATTATTATCGACGGGAGGGATATTAAAGCTCGTCGGACAAGAAAAATACGTATTAAAAAATGCATCTGATTTTCGTTTTGGGGCAAGTTTTCAACCTTTCAGAGCATTACATGTCGGATTTGATATGATTGCACCTTTTAATAAAGCGAATCCAGGAAGTATTCAAAATCCGGTTTATTCCTTTGGAGGTGAATTAAGACCAATGAAATGGATTGCTTTAAGTGCCGGCTATTTTACTGGAGGAATCTACAAAAACAATATTCCTGTAGGAGTCAATTTCATTTTGAGAAATGGAGGCTACGAATTCGGAATCTCCTCGCGTGATGCTATTTCATTTTTCACAAAAAACGGTCATAGTATTTCTACTGCATTTGGATTTGCGAGGTTTAGATTTTAAATTAGAATCAAGACTGGATGACCCAAGATTTTAAGATTAAAGTTTTTTATGTCGCTTGACTATCTCATTCGATTTACCTTCCTGAGTCTTTTATCTCAATAACATATCTTTCAATTCACTCAAGATCAAAGCTGTTGCTCCCCAGACTTCTTTACCACCAAGTAAAAAACAGGGAACATCCTTCATTAC
>CAIUKX010000655.1 GCA_903899795.1 uncultured Flavobacteriales bacterium | reverse complement strand
CACCGGTATTGGCGCACTGTTGCCTAATTTCCGATTATTATTAACGGGAACAGGAACAGGGCCGAGTATGTTTGAAATTTCTGCATTCTTAGGAAAAGAGGAGTGTATTGAAAGAATGAAAATAGGTTTGGAAAAAATAGTTGCTTTGAAAGCATGAGCTTAAGGTTAAGGTTGATTAGATTGTATTTTCGATCTTAATCTAAGTCTTAACCTCAAACTTAATCTCAGAAAATGAAACATACGATCGAAATAAACGGAATTAAACTTTATGCCTTTCATGGATGTTTACCTGAAGAAGGTAAAATTGGAGGTCATTATAAAGTTGATATCTCCTTGACAACTGATTTTTCGGAAGCTGCGGATACTGATGAATTGGAAAAAACGATTGACTATGTGGATATCAACCGGATAGTTACAGAAGAAATGAACATTCGTTCAAAACTGATCGAACATGTTGGTCAGCGAATTGTTAATCGTATTAAAAAGGAAATAAAAAACATAGACTCATTGAAAATTAAAGTGGTAAAAATTTGTCCACCCATTAATGGTGATGTTGAAAACGTTGCAATAATAATAGAAGATTAGTACGTATTTTAAAAATATTGCTAACTTTGCTCCGAAGAAAAAGGGTCTCATGGCCGAGCGGCTAGGCACCGGTCTGCAAAACCGTCTACAGCAGTTCGAATCTGCTTGAGACCTCTTAAAAAAACCCTTAGCATCTAGTTAAGGGTTTTTTGCTTAACATAATATTACTAAATTCTTAATTTATGAAAAGATTTTTAATCGTTATATTATTTACTGTTTTCTTTCAGAAGTTAAGCTTTACCCAATACCTAAATCAAAATGATAAAAAAGTATATACAGACACCAACTATAGTGTATTATATACCGGCGAACTCCTATCTTATTACGAAAACGGCCAGGTTAAAAACAGATGGAATTACATTAATGGAATTATAGATGGAGCTTCAACTCTTTACTATGAAAATGGTCAAATTCTTCATAAATGGAATTATGTTCATGGCGTTCCTCAAGGGGAATCTCTTCAATATTATGAAAACGGTCAATTAAAAGAAAAGGGAAATTTTGTTAATGGTATTCCACAGGGTGAGTTTTCTGTTTGGAATGAAAACGGAAGAATAAAAGAAAAAGGAAATTATTTGGATGGACGAAAAAATGGTGTCTACACTGAGTATTTCGATAACGGTCACCCGTATCAAAAAAAAACGTATATAGCCGGCGTTTTAGATGGTGAATCAATTGTATATAATCAGGAAGGTAAAGTAGAGTTGAAAGAAAACATTGTAAACGGTGAAACACACGGTGAATCGATCATCTATTATACGGATGGTACTATTCGACAAAAATTAAATTATATCAACGGTGTTCCTGAAGGAGAATCGATTTTTTACAATCAAAAAGGGAAAATGTTTCGCAAAGAAACTTATAAAAACGGTGAATTAAACGGTCCTATTGTTAGATATACAAAAAGTGGTAAAATAAAACACGTTGATAATTACGTGAACGGCGTTCTTCAAAATTAACTTGCCGTATTGAATTCTTTTGCTATATTT
>CAIUKX010000654.1 GCA_903899795.1 uncultured Flavobacteriales bacterium | reverse complement strand
TCAAATATTTATAGCTGCACCAAGCTGCGAAGTCAACTCCCCAATCATGTAACTTCAGATTGATATTTCCTGCCGCGTGAGCTAGGTCAAATCCAGCAATTGCGCCTACTTGATGCGCTGCTTCCGTAATTTTTTTCATATCGAATAATTGTCCGGAATAATAATTCACACCGCCAATCATTACCAAAGCCAATTCATCGCCTACTTCTGCTATTTTGGAAAGAACATCTTCTTCTCGGATTAAATGTTCACCTTCCCGGGGAGCGATTTCAATCAAGTGTTCGTTGAGGTCTAAGCCATGAAATTTTACTTGTGTTTCCAATGCATATTGATCACTTGGAAATGCTTTTGCTTCACAAATCAACTTCGTTCTTTTCCCTTGCGGACGGTAAAAAGAGACCATCAACAAGTGAAGATTGGTTGTCAAAGAATGAGTTACGACTACTTCAATTGGTAATGCACCCACTAAATTTGCCACTTTTTGTGTTAGTTGCTCGTGGTAGGAAAACCATGGTTTTTTAGCTAAAAAGTGTGCTTCAACACCAAAGGTTGACCAGGCATCTAATTCCTCCAAAATGTAATCTCTAGTGGATTTCGGTTGTAGACCCAATGAATTTCCTGTGAAATACCGAACCGGTTTTTCATGAAAAGTCGGGATATGAAAACGTTCACGAAAAGATTTTAAAGGGTCTTTAGCATCCATTTCTTGTGCAAAAGCTAGAGAATTCTCAAATTGGCTCATTGTAGTATTTTGTATTAAAGCAACTAAACAAATTTCGCCCAAATATAGACAATTTGAAACCCATTTTAAATTTGTTTTAAATCGATGTTAGATTAATAACACAATTTTTTTAATCTGTTTGATCGGTAGAGATTATTGGTTTTTGATTCAGATGGTTATTCTACGAATAATGATTATTTGCCATTCCGGCTATTTTATGGGTTTTGTAATGAAATTTTATTCGTCGCCCAATTGTTGATAGTTCCAATATGATTGATAGCAGGGTAGGAGTGATAATGATGAAAATCATGTATTTTAGATGTCGTTTTTTTATGAAAAGAGAAAATAGCAAGGCTGATTTCAGATGACTTTGTCCAACATTTTGATACTTTGCCTATTTTTACAGAATGGATTCAAAAAAAGGTATAGCAATTCTCGGATCAACAGGATCCATTGGAACGCAGGCATTAGAGGTAATAGCGGCTTATCCCGACAAGTTTGATTTACAAGTTTTGACAGCACACAGTAATGCAGATCTTTTGATCAAACAAGCCATTGAATTTAAGCCTCATGCAGTTGTTATTGGTGACGAAACGCAATACGAGAAAGTTAAACAAGCGCTTTGGGAACACGATGTGATTACCTATTGTGGTCAGGAAGCATTGTCACAAGTTGTTGAGTTTAATGAAGTTCATACCGTGCTGACCGCCTTGGTAGGTTATGCGGGTTTGAAACCGACTTTAGCGGCTATTCGGGCTAAAAAAACGATTGCTTTAGCAAATAAAGAAACTTTGGTTGTTGCAGGCGAACTTGTTACAAGAGAAGCTCGCGAAAATGGCGTTAATATTTATCCGGTTGACTCGGAACATTCCGCAATTTTTCAATGTTTGGTCGGAGAATTTCATAACAAGATTGAGAAGATTTACCTGACTGCTTCGGGTGGACCATTTAGAGGATATACGACAGAACAATTGAAGACAGTGACCTTGGCTCAAGCCTTAAAACATCCGAACTGGGACATGGGAGCGAAAATTACAATTGATTCTGCTTCGATGATGAACAAAGGCTTGGAGGTGATCGAAGCCAAATGGCTGTTTAACCTGAAAACTGATCAGATTGATGTGATTGTTCATCCACAATCTATCGTTCATTCCTTGGTGCAATTTGAAGACGGAAGTATGAAAGCACAAATGGGATTGCCAGATATGAAACTTCCGATTCAGTTTGCATTGACTTATCCTGATCGCTATAAAACGAATTTTCCACGTTTCAATTTCATGGATTATCCTCAGCTGACCTTCGAAAAAGCGGATCGGTCTACATTCAAAAACTTGGATTTGGCCTATCGAGCAATGGAAATGGAAGGTACAGCTGCTTGTATTTTAAATGCAGCAAATGAAATTGCTGTCGAAGCTTTTTTGAAAGAAAAAATAAGCTTTTTGGACATTGCATCGATCAATGAACAAACCTTGAACCATTGTCAATGTATTCAAAAACCCGAGTACGAGGATTTTGTAGAAAGTGACCGTTTGGCAAGATTGTTTGCAGCTTCTTTGATTCCAACTATGCAAGATCTTAGTAAAAATTAAGAGATGATCAGGTATATTCTGCCACTTATACTGTTGTTTTCATGCACAGGACCCGAAACAGATGAAATTCCCAATGAATCAAACCAAGTTGACTTATCCTTGACAATCAAACAAGCTGAGCGACTTTCATCCTTGCCTTTGAAATGCATTCAGCAGGAATATCCGAATAAATTGGGGCAGGTGCTTAATAAAGCTTCGGAAGTAAAATCTCCACGACAATTGCATCCGGCTTTTTATGGTTGTTTCGACTGGCACTCTTCTGTTCACGGACATTGGTTAATGATTCGTCTGCTCAAGATTCGTCTGCTCAAGAAATTTCCTCAGTTAAAAAATGGAAAAATGATTCGAAAAAAGTTGAATCAGCAATTGACTGCGAAGAACATTTTATGTGAAATAGCTTTCTTTAAAACAAAATACAATGATTCTTTTGAGCGTACCTACGGGTGGGCTTGGATCTTGAAATTGCATCAGGAATTGTTGACATGGGATGATAAAGACGCAGCTAAATGGGCCGAAAATTTGGCTCCGCTTGCTGATTTAATAACTGAAAAATATGTTGCTTTTTTACCCAAATTGAATTATCCGATTCGATCTGGAGAGCATATCAATACAGCTTTTGGTTTGACTTTGGCTTACGATTATGCAGTGTTAACACAGAATAATCGCTTGAAAGATGTGATTGTAAAACGATCTCGGTTTTTCTTTTTTGGTGATCGTAATTCACCCTTGCAGTATGAACCAAGTGGTTATGATTTCCTTTCCCCATCATTGGAAGAGGCGGATTTAATGCGAAGAGTCCTGTCGAAAGGTGATTTTATTATTTGGTTTGAGAAATTTTTACCCGAAATGAATGACCCTGAATTCAACTGGAAACCAGGAAAAGTAAGCGATCGAACCGATGGAAAATTGGTGCATTTAGATGGTTTGAATTTCAGTCGGGCTTGGTGTTTGTATGGAATCGGACATTATGATGAGAGATACAAACACCTGATTAAAATTGCTGATCAGCACCTCGCTTATTCTTTACCTTCCATCGTTGATGGTGATTATATGGGTGAGCATTGGTTGGCATCGTTTGCTGTTTATGCATTGTTAGAGCGGTGATTTACACTAGATCTTTTGAGTAAAAAGAAAAAAGATGTTAAAAAATGTCCGGCGTATTATTTTAATTTTAACTTTGCAATACAAAGTACTTTTAATAAAAGTTTATGGAAGAGAAAAATCAACACTTGGAAACCTTAACAGAGATTCGGTCTCTGATGGAAAAATCTTCACGTTTCATTTCTTTGAGTGGTCTTTCCGGAATATGTGCCGGTATTTTTGCCCTAATCGGTGCTTATGCTGCTTCAGTTTATTTGGCTATTGATCCGGTTTTAGGTGATTATTCTGCTTACGATGGAACTAGTTATTCCAGTCCAAATGTGAGATCTGTTTCTGATTTCTATACTTTTTTCTTCACAGATGCCTTTTTGGTACTGTTTTTTGCTTTGGCATTCGGAAGTTATTTTACCATTCGTAAAGCCAAGAAAAACAATCAATCAATATGGGGCGCAACTTCAAAAAGATTATTGGCAAACCTTATGATTCCTTTGGCAACTGGCGGAATCTTTTGTTTGATTCTACTGAATCATGGTCTCATAGATTTAATAGCTCCTTGCACCTTGATTTTTTACGGACTATCTTTGCTCAATGCAAGCAAATACACCTTGAACGATATTCGTTACCTCGGTATTTCGGAAATTGTGCTGGGATTAATAGCATCATATTATACTGGGTACGGCCTGTTATTTTGGGGAGTTGGATTTGGTTTATTACACATTGTTTATGGGTCGGTAATGTACTTTAAGTACGAAAAATGAAAAGCTACATCGAAAATATCAATAAAGCGTTCGAAAGTCGGATCCGACTGGGGATCATGTCCATTTTAATGGTCAATGACTGGGTTGATTTTGCGACTGTGAAAGAGATGCTTGATATCACCGATGGAAACCTTGCCAGTCATATTACAGCTTTAGAGAAATTGGAATATGTAGAAGTCAGAAAACAGTTTGTGGGGAAAAAACCCAATACAACTTATGCTGCAACTTCAGCCGGTAAAAAATCTTTTGTTGATCATTTAAATGCCTTGGAATCAATAATAAAGAAGACGACTTAAAAAAATTTGCTCAACAACTTTGAAATACAAAGTACTTTTAATTTAAAAAAATATGGAACTAATGATAGGACTAGGAATAATTTACAGTTTTTATATTCTTTTCGTGGTAATTAATTCGTTGAAGATAATTTCAAGAAATTTTTGGCAATCAGAGGATATACAGGACAACCGGTTGGTAGTTTCAGATATAATTCACACGATTATCGGTCCGATTATCGGCTTTAATCGCTATGATGCTTTTGGTCCGGATATTCCGTTTGCGAAAACTCATGTAGGAATTATTATTTTTCTGGTGATTGTTGCTTCGTTGTCTTTTTGGATCTCGCGAATCGCTCAAAAACAACTTCATCCGATTCTTAAAATGGGGCTTTCAGTAGGAATATTACAAGGTATGATTCTTTGTATAATCACGACGATTCATTTTGTTCCTTATTTGCTTTCAGGATTGGTTTTCCCAATGTTTGGATTCGAATTGCTGACACCATTTATCGCTTTCTTCTTGTTACTGAAGGAATTTTACTCGCTACAGATTAGTTTGAGAATTCGTCCGGAAACAGGTTTGGTTTATCAGAAATTAGGTATGGTCACTATTCCCCATGAACTGATCAATAATTTCATTTATTACAGAATCTTTTTCTATCCTTTACTGCTCATCGGTCTAGTCGTTTTTGAAATTGGTTTTATGACACTTTTCGGTTTTGCTCCTGATAGTCTCCTTAAAGTATTCACAGAATCCAAAGGTTTTATTTTTTCAATCAATCACAATTAATCTTAAGATTATGAAATCATTTGTAGGTGTCCGAAATCGATTATTAGAAAGTATAACTCACAATTTTGCTGTTCCACTTCTAATTAGCATCCGTAAAAATGAACCTTTTCATTTCACGATGAATGAGCTTGAATCCTTCCCCGATGGGACAATTGGAAAAGACTTAGTGGTTTACCTTGAAAAAAAGAAGTTCACTTTGATGAAAAACTATGAACGGCACGATTGCAAGCACATCATTTTTGGTTATGAAATGGATCAGAAAGGTGAGGGCTTAATGCAATTCTATTTTTTAGGAACAGGTCATTATAGTCTTCCAGTTGTAACATCTGTATTGGCTTATCTCCTTTTGATGCCGGAAGAATGGTCATCTTTTTACCGTGAATTTAAGAAAGGAAGATGTGGAAAGAAAATAAACGATCTGGACAAGATGAGTCATAATCAACTCGTGCAAATGAGAACCAGTGATTTACAAAAACAATTTCTAAACAACGTCGCATGAACCAAGAATCAAAACTCAGAAAAAGTATTCGAAGATGGATTGTCATCTTTGTGGTATTATTGATCTTGAGTGGATTAACAGCCTTTCCTGTTGAAACTGAACTTAGGTGGTTGTTGGATCATGTGACCTTTTTGCCCGACTTTATGAACGATTGGTTGGTCCATATTTATGAAGCGGTTAGTGAAACCAATGAAAAATATCCGCAACTGGCTTATGGTACTGATTGGCTGGCCTTTTCGCATCTTGTCATAGCCGTTGCTTTTATTGGTCCGTGGATTGATCCAGTGAAAAATGTTTGGATTTTTGTTTTTGGGATGATTGCTTGTGCGATGGTCATTCCACTCGCATTTATTTGTGGACCGATTCGGGAAATCCCGTTGTATTGGACGTTAATCGATTGCTCATTTGGAGTATTTGGCAGTGTTCCGCTTTGGATTTGTTTTCAAAAAGTGAAAAAAATAGAAAGCTTAAGCAACATCAATGAAATGAAAAATAGGATGAAAATAATCCGTTAATAACCAGAAATTATGAGAAAGAACGATTGGGTTTTAGTATGTATCACACTTATTTACAGCTTTTTATTTTACAAGCAAGCCGTAGGATTAAATTTCTGCGTTTTTACACTGATCATTATCACAGGTCTTTTATTAAAAAACAGAGATTTGGTGAGGAGAACAAATTGGAGAATGGTTATGTTGGGATCTTTAGTGAGCAGTATCTCTGTGGTAAAATACGGAAATGAACTAGCAATGTTAACCAATTTTATCTCCTTGCTTTTGCTTGTTGGGATCAGTATGAGCGAAAAAAGCAGTGTTTTTTTCTCGCTTTTGCATGGTGCATTTTCATTGATTTGTTCACCGGTTTTTTACTTTATGAATCTATCTGAAAGGATTAAAAATAGGGAAGATGAGCCGACGACAAATAGAAAATGGTTGCTGGTTTTGATTCCCATTTTGATCACACTTTTATTTTTCTTTATCTACCGAAGTTCTAATTCCGTTTTTGCAGCTTTTACGAACAAAATTAATTTTCAATGGATTTCCTTCGGATGGATTGTCTTCACACTGTTCGGTTTGATTTTCCTTTATGGATTTTTGAATCCAAATAAGGTGGACGAGATTGCTCATATAGATGAGGTGGATGAATTAAATCTCCATAAAAAAGAAGAAAAAGAGTGGAAATTATTTGGCAGAACCATCGCAATCAAGGATGAATATTTTTCAGGCATTGTGATGTTCATATCAATCAATCTGCTGATTGGAATAGTTAATCTGTTGGATATTCATTTCATTTTTATCGATTCATCTTTGCCAAAAGGGATGACTTATTCTCAATTTTTGCACCAAGGAGTTGGCATGTTGGTACTATCTATAGCAATTTCGATTTTAATTATTTTATTCTATTTCAGGGGTGAATTGAATTTCTTTGAAAAGAACCGAACTTTTAAAACTTTAGCCTATATCTGGATGATCCAAAACATGCTCATGTTGATTTCGGTTTGCATGAAAAACAATTTGTACATCGAAAATTATGGCTTGACTTATAAGAGAATAGGCATTTATATCTATTCCGTATTGAGTTTGGCGGGCTTATTTACAACGCTTCTTAAAATTTATAAAATAAAAATCAATCTCTACTTGGTTCGACTCAATGGCTGGATATTTTATGCTGCACTTTTGATTTGCAGTTTGATCAATTGGGATAGCTTGATAGTAGACTTTACACGGATGAACATGAAAAGTTACGATCGACATTACCTCATGTCTTTGAGCGACTCCACGATTCCTTCGTTGATCAAATTGGAACATAAAATTGAAAATCAAGATGAAAGACAAGAATATGACCGATTCCTAAAAAACAAAATCAACCATTTCGAAGAAATTTATCGACGTAAATCGTGGAAAGCATGGAATTATCAAGATTTCAAGGTCGAAAAAGCGATTGAAGTAATGAAGTATTAGATCATTTTATTAACCCTAAATCCAAGATCGTTTCCTACCATCTAAATTTTTGTTTCACATTAATAATTATTCAAATGAATAACATTCGACAACGCAACATTTTATTAGCAATTTCTTCTTTCATCTGTATTTGTATATTGATCGGAAGGTATTTTTTATCCGGGACAACCGGCTATACATTTTTGGTTTGGAACTTGTTTTTGGCGTGGATTCCACTTTTTTTCTCACAAGAGTTAAAAAAAGGCGGTTCGAATCTTTTGACTGGGAAAGCAATCACCTTATTCATTGCTTGGTTAGCTTTCTTTCCGAACGCACCTTATATCGTCACGGATTTGTTTCACCTGGTTCCAAAATATAAAGTTCCGTTATGGTACGATTTGATTTTGATAGTTTCTTTTGACTGGAACGGCATGTTGATTGGTTTTGTATCCTTGATGGAAGTTCATCAAACCTTGTTACAGCGCTTTTCAATCAAAATTTCATGGACCTTAATCGGCTCCATTTCCTTGCTTTCCGGATATGGAATTTATTTGGGTCGATTTGAAAGATTGAACAGCTGGGAAATTGTTACACACCCTTTTCGATTGTTTAAACATTTGATTGAAAATTTTCAGGATCCGAATGAATTGCCCCGAATTTTGGGTGTTACACTTACTTTTGGACTATTTTTGATGATCAGTTATGTCAGTATTTACTTTTTAAGTGCAAAAAATGAAGCAAGAAACTAAATTTTCGCTTTCAGGCAGGATCAAGAGTTTTTCATACGCAATTAATGGATTGAAAATTTTATTTCGTACCGAACACAATTCCAGAATTCATTTGGTTGCTGCTATTTTGGTCATTGGAGCTGGCTTTTTTTTCCATGTTTCTAAGTTAGAGTGGTGTTTGCTTCTTTTTTCGATCGGATTGGTATTGGTCACAGAGATTATCAATACGGCTGTAGAATATTTGGTTGATTTCGTTTCTCCTGATTATAATTCTTCCGCAAAAATCATAAAAGATTTGGTAGCGTCATCTGTGCTTATTTCTTCAATTTGTACTCTAATTATCGGGGGAATTATTTTTTTACCGAAAATTTTACTACTTTTGGAATTATAGATAGATATTATAACCTGATTATCAAAAAGATAAACACATTATCTTAAATGAATTGTTCTGTCATTTGGCCATCGGAACTAACTAAACCGGTTTTATATTATAAATCAAATATATACCACTCTTTTTTTTCCTAAAATTTGAATTGGATATCGGAATTCTTGGCATTTTTTTAGTTGACTCAAGTGTTAAATAATTTACATTTGCTGAACAGACTGTTAACTATTACACAAACAAACTATGAAATTACTGTTCTCTCCAACAGTTTTAAATCGATATTTTATCCGATTTATTGATTTGAAGAAATGCTTGAAATACAGCATTTTTTCAAATGTTAAAAAATCTCATTATTTCATTTTCATGTGTTGCATAGTTGATAGGCTTTTTACCCATAAATGCTTAAGACATGAAAACGCTGCGAATTTATATTCTGCTTTATTCCCTTCTCACGCTTTCTAATTCAGTTTTGGGGCAAATAGTAATTACGCCCAATGTTGGAACGACAGGAATTATTAATTCAGTAAGTGCTACTGGATTTGTCGTATCAAATGTTACAATTCATTGTAATTCCAACGCGTATGGAACTTTTAACGGAGGTACTTCTGCTGGTTTTGGATTAAATTCCGGATTATTACTTTCTACTGGATTGACCTCTGAAATTGGCAGTACAGGAACGAATCAAAATGATGATTTCGATCACTCTTTTGGAACAACATCTACAGATCCTCAAATTACCAGTGTTATTGGAACTGGTGTTTCTATTTTTGATCCTTGTATTGTTGAATTTGATATTATTCCTCAATGTGGAACAATTACACTTACATTTGTTTTCGGTTCAGATGAATATACAAACTGGGTAAGTCAAGGTTTTAATGATGGTTTTGGGTTTTTTGTATCTGGTCCAAATCCAGCTGGTGGAAGCTATACGAACACGAATATTGCTACCCTTCCGAACGGAACTTTGGTGAGTATTGATAATGTAAATACAACTACAAATTCAAGTTATTTTACAAACAACAACAACGGATCCTCTAACAATCATCTCGATGGTTTTACGAAATTAATTACCTCAATTGTAACTGTTGTTCCATGTCAAACCTATCACTTCAAATTAGTAATTGCAGATGCTGGGGATGGCCAGGTTGATTCGGCTGTACTTTTAGATTTTATTCAGTGCAGCAATCCCTTGACAATAACAACTTCATCAACACCAGATCATTGTAGTACAAGCAATGGTACTGCTACGGTAGTTACAAGTGGAGGAACAGGCCCTTTTACCTATTCGTGGGCTCCGAATGGAGGAACAAATGCAACAGCCACAGGTTTAGCTGCTGGAACGTATACTGTAACCGTAAATGACGCGCTTTCTTGTTCGCCTGCGCTCACATCAACGGTAGTTGTTCCTGTAGATGGTATTGCTCCTGGGGTGACAATTCCTTCGGATATTACAGTTTGTAATGGTGAATCGGTATCTGCTTCGAATTTTGTAAGCACTCCCTCCGGAGCAACTTTTGCATGGACCAATTCCAATGCATCAATCGGTTTGGCATCAATCGGTACAGGTGATCAACCTGCGTTTACAGCAATGAACACCAGTACTATTGCTCAAGTAGCAACCATCACAGTTACTCCGACGATTACAGGTCAATGTCCCGGAATTCCAAAAACGTATACTATAACGGTCCTACCTACACCCGTGATGAATCCAGTTAGTGATATTTCTGTGTGTGGAGGGATTGCTATTCCTCAAACTGTTTTTGCGAGCAGTGTAGCATCAACCCTTTTCAATTGGACCAATTCAAATACAGCGATTGGTTTATCGACAAGTGGAACAGGGAATCAACCTTCATTTACCGGCACAAATTCGACTTCAGCTCCAGTGGTAGGAACAATCAGTGTAATACCAAATGTAAATAACCTTTGTTTCGGTTTACCAGTAACTTATACGATCACAATTAAACCAATACCGAGTATTTCAGTCATTTCGAATACAACAGTTTGTGTCGATGATCAGATACCTACCAGTAATTTTGTAGTAACTCCGAACACAGCTGCGATAGATTGGACGAACAGCAATACTTCAATCGGTTTGCCGGCAAGTGGAACAGGGAATTATGCAGGTTTTACAAGTTTGAATCCAACGCCCAATACAATTGTTTCAACCATTATGGTTACTCCAAGTTTAAACGGATGTTCAGGTTTTCCTGCCAGTTATACGATCACGGTTGTTCAGCGTCCGCAGGCAGTTGATCCGGCAGACGTGAGTCTGTGCGTGGGTGGAATTATTCCCTTGTCGGAATTTGAAAGTGGAGCCACTACAGGAGTAACTTATTCATGGACTAATTCTAATTCCACAATTGGATTACCCGTAAGCGGAACAGGTAGTGTGCCTTCTTTTACAGCAATTAATAATGGAATTACATCTCAGGTTGCTCACATCATCATTACTCCGACAGTTGGTTCTTGTTTGGGAGATACTGTCGGTTATCAAATAACGGTTTTGCCACAACCTTCTATGTCGGCTTTAACCGCGATTACTGTATGCCAGGGTGATACAGTTGCTCCTCCGTTTTTTTCCAGTGTTCCAACCGGAAGTACTTTTTCCTGGACCAATTCCAATTCATCGATAGGATTATTGGCAAGCGGATCGGGTAATATTGCTTCATTTTCGGCAATCAATACAGCAAATACTATACAGACAGCTACAATAACAGTCGCACCAACTTTAAATGGATGTCAGGGAAATCCTGTCAATTTTACAATTAATGTCAAGCCGAAACCGACAATACAACCCGTTTCAAACATCACAGCGTGTGCCAATGTTTCCATTAATTCAGTAGCTTTTACGAGTGATCCCGTTGGAGCACAATTTGGTTGGGTGAATTCCAATTCGACAATTGGATTATCGGGTGTTGGAGTTGGTAACTTACCAGTTTTTGTTGGATTAAATTCAAATTCTACATCGAATCAGGGAACGATCCAGGTAATTCCGACGTTGAGTAATTGTGTCGGTCTTCCGATCAGTTTTATGATAACGATAAATCCGATACCTCTAGTTGTAGCATCGAATAACGGACCGATTTGTGAAGGAAACAATCTCAACTTGTCAGTTAATACCACCTCTGGAGCAACTTATAGTTGGACGGATGGTAATGGTTATCAATCCTCAGTTCAAAATCCGGTAATTAATGCTGCTGCTCCGACGCAAAGTGGCATATATACTGTTCAGGTAACCGCTAATAACTGCACCAATTTTGATACAACGACAGTATTGATCAATCCTATTTTGCTGGCAACGATCAATTCTGTTGGCCCATTTTGTCAAAATGATTCACCCGTGACTATGGCGGCAAGCTATTCACCAGGAGTTTGGTCGGGTAATGTAATAACTGCTGACGGGATTTTTGATCCTTCTATAGCTCCTGTAGGTTCTACTACAATAACGTATACCACAGTTGGTAATTGCCCTTCGGCAACAACAAGTACAGTCGTTGTCAATCAAGTTCCGGTAGTCGAATTTTATGTGGATACAAATACAGGTTGTGTTCCGTTGACGATTCACTTTACGAATATTACTTCACCAATCAGCGAATCTGTGATCTGGCATTTTGGAGATTCGACAACATCAACAGACGTTCAGGAAGTTAGTCACACTTATACAACTGTTGGCTGCTTTGATGTAACATTGGAATCTACTACAAATGGCTGTTCCAATAGTTTAACACAGGTTGATATGATTTGTTCACTTCCAAGAGCTGTAGCATCTTTTATTGCCCTACCGGATTCAGTCACTATTTTTTCACCAATTTTTCATTTCGAAAATACATCAATTGATGTTACTAGCTACACGTGGGATTTTGGCGATAGTTCAACTTCTGTTCTTACTGATCCAGCACATACATATCCAGCAATACCTAGCAATTATACCGTTACACTTATTGCGCATAATGATGTTGGCTGTCCTGATACCGCATACTTGGAAATTCGAGTGAAAGATGTATTAATTTACTTTGTTCCGAATGCGTTTACACCGGATCATGATAATTTTAATCCGACATTTCAACCCGTTTTCACTTCTGGATTTGTGCCTGAGAGTTATCAATTTTTTATATATAACAGATGGGGAGAATTGATCTTTGAAACCAATGATTTTCAAGCAGGTTGGGATGGGTTGTTCAAAGGTGAAAAAGTGCAAGAAGATGTATATACCTGGAAAATTAATTTCAAGGAAAGTGAAACACCTATTCATCGATCGATAACCGGGCATGTTTCCTTGTTGCGATAGCTAAATAACGTTTTCATGTGTGTTAATCGTCGTCTGTTGTAGTAGGTGGAACGATGAAAACAAAAAAGGGTAGATGGAAATCTACCCTTTTAAATATCTGTAAAAATTCAAAGAATTATTGTACCAACTTGTACGTTGTAGGATTTGATGTAGTTGATTCTTTGATTTTCATTTCTTTGCTTTTCAACTCAATAATGATATACTGATCAGTTGTACTTGATCCATTTGCAGTCATCATTAAATTTTTCTTGTCGCTGCTGAATTGCCATTTTCCAGTTTCAGTACTTGACAAAGATCCAAATGAGTATGTAGATGTGTATGTATTGTCTTTTTTGAAACTCATTTTCATTGATTCACCTGAAGGAATAGCAGTAATTGTACCATTATTCTCTGTACTTTCCACTGTCCAATCGCCGTCAACTCTAGCTTTTTTGGTTAAAATAGTAAATTTAGATCCTTCATCGTATTTGCTACAAGAAGTAGTCGCAACTCCCGTTGCCAGCATTGCAGCAACTCCTAGAATAAATAATTTTTTCATAATCGATATCAGTTTTGTTTATTTTTGAACAAAATTAAAAATAGTATGGATACTTAAACCATTTTTAAAATTAATTTATCCCCAATCTGTTGTTTACAGTTCTTGTAATATAAAAACCTTATCTTTCTGTTCACACAAAAATTCCATATTAATGAATAAAGATTACCTTTGTCCCCACCCAAACAGGAGATAAATTTTTTGAGATAATGGACAAAAATCAAGAATTAATTGCGCGCCGCGAGGCATCTAAGCTAGGAGGAGGAATGGCTCGTATTGATAAACAGCATTCACAAGGTAAACTCAATGCTCGTGAGAGAATTACTTTGCTTTTAGATGAAGGTTCATTTCATGAAATCGGAATGTTCGTTGAGCACCGTTCAACTTATTTTGGACTGGAAAAGCAAAAGTTTCCAGGTGATGGAGTTATAACAGGTTACGGAACTATTCACGGTCGTCAGGTGTATGTGTTTTCGCAGGACTTCACGGTTTTGGGAGGATCTTTATCAGAGACACATGCTCAAAAGATATGTACTGTAATGGATTTGGCCATGAAAAATGGTGCTCCGATCATTGGATTGAATGATTCAGGTGGAGCTAGAATTCAGGAAGGTGTTGTTTCACTGGCAGGATATGCCGATATTTTTTACCGTAATACGCGTGCTTCGGGTGTGATTCCACAGATCAGTGTGATCATGGGCCCATGTGCGGGAGGTGCAGTATACTCACCCGCATTAACGGATTTTGTTTTCATGGTGGAAGATACATCTTACATGTTTGTGACAGGACCAAATGTTGTGAAGACGGTAACGCATGAAGAAGTTACTTCGGAAGATTTGGGAGGAGCAAAAACACATGCCGAGAAATCAGGGGTGAACCATTTCACAGCAACAAATGATGTTGAATGTTTGAAACGAGTTCGTGAGCTGATTACATACCTGCCTCAAAATGTTAATCAATTGGCACCGCAACTTTCAACCTTTGAATTCAATCCTGCCAAATTAAATACAATCAAATCAATTCTTCCGTCAAATGCCAATTTACCTTATGATATTCGTAAGGTGGTTGATTGTGTGATCGATGACAATAGCTTTTGTGAAGTTCAAGAAGATTATGCGAAAAACATTGTTGTAGGTTTTGCACGTTTAGCAGGAAAATCGTTGGGTATTATTGCGAATCAACCGTCTGCACTTGCAGGTGTTTTAGATATTGATGCATCCAGAAAAGCCGGACGTTTTGTTCGTTTCTGTGATTCGTTCAACATTCCTCTTTTGGTATTCGAAGATGTTCCGGGATTCCTTCCAGGTACAGATCAGGAATGGAAAGGAATTATTACGCATGGTGCAAAACTATTGTATGCGTTCTGTGAAGCGACTGTTCCAAGAATTACAGTAATTACCCGTAAAGCATATGGTGGAGCCTTTGACGTAATGAACTCAAAAAATATTGGTGCTGATATGAATTTTGCTTGGCCTACTGCCGAAATTGCGGTAATGGGGGCAAAAGGTGCTGCTGAAATCATTTTCAAAAAAGAAATTGCAGAAGCTGCCGATCCGCAAGCGAAATGGTTGGAGAAAGAAGCAGAATATGCTGAAAAATTTGCGAATCCATACAGAGCTGCTGAACGTGGAATTGTTGACGATGTTATCCTTCCGGAAGAGACAAGAGAGAAATTGATCGCAGCCTTCAAAATGTTGGAAAACAAAGCAGAAATTCTTCCGTTGAAAAAACATGGGAATATTCCTTTGTAATCACTAGTGTCCGATAAAACTTTTTCACAAGCGGGATTTCCATAAAGGATTTCCCGCTTTTTAGTAATTTGGTTTTGCACAACACAAATTACATGAATAAAAGTAATTACTTTTTTGGACAATCAGTTTTCGGACAGCTG